>JBLMZW010000052.1:0-9086 GCA_050259035.1 Chitinophagales bacterium
AAGGCCATAGTCAAGGGTCCAAGCCTTCCGAAAAACATCAGGAAAATTAGAATGATTTTAGCCGCTGTGGTTAATTCGGGGGTAATGCCAGTGGTTAATCCAACCGTACCGAAAGCTGAAACTGCATCGAACATTAACTTGACTACATCATGCGAATCAACCAAGCTTAACAACACCGAACAGCCAAAAAATGCTGCAAGGGCTAACGTTGTTATTACTAGAGATCTATATACCACGTCTTTGTCAATTCTACGGTCAAAAAGCTCGACATCCTCTCGGCCTTGCAGCCTAGCCCATATAGCCAGTAGTAACACCGAGAAAGTTGTGGTTTTAATCCCGCCTCCAGTTCCCCCCGGTGAAGCACCAACAAACATAAGCAACATCAGAACAAGCCAGGTAGCTGGGACGGCTTTACCTAAATCAACCGCTGTATAACCAGCCGTTCGTGGCGTAACGCTTAAAAAGAATGAATTAAAGATCCGGTCTATTATACCCATGCTCCGGAATGTAGATCCGCTTTCGCTAAAAAGGAAAAATATCATCCCCAAAACCATCAGCATTCCGGTTACTACCAGTACTATTTTGCTGTGTAGACTCAGGCTTTTAAACTTTCTTTGTCGGTAAACCTCCAGAATAACTGTAAACCCTATACCCCCAAGAACTAATAAGAAAGCTACCGTGGTCAAAATGAGTTCGTTACCCTGAAGCGTGATTAGGCTACAGTATGGGAAAAAATCTTGACCCAACAGATCAAATCCAGCGTTGCAAAAGGCCGATATGGAATGAAATATCCCATACCAAAGTGCCTTAGGTACGGAGAAATATTTAAGAAAGGCAACGAACAAAATGATGGCACCGGTGCCTTCGATGATCGCGGTGGTAATCAAAATTGACCGAACAAGGCGAACTACACCCCCAAGCTTTTCACGATTTAAAGCCTGCTGAATGAGGATGCGTTCTCTCAGGCCGATGCGTTTGCCCAAAACCATAGCATAGAAGGTAGTTGCAGTAATAATCCCCAAACCACCGATTTGAATCAAGATAATTATCACGACATGACCGAAGGAATTATAAAAGGTTCCGGTATCCACGGTAACTAAACCGGTGACGCACACCGCTGAAGTAGCGGTAAAAAGTGCGTCAACGAGGTTGTTAAAGCCTCCGGATCTTACACAAAAGGGCATAGTAAGAAGAATTGCTCCGATAATAATAACCGAAGCAAATCCCAGGAGTATCAGTTGTGCCGGTCTAAGCCCCTGATTTTGCTGTTCCTTGCCCAGCAATAGTAGACCTTCTTTCAGAGTAATACGAAGTTTAATCTACTAAATCGGATGCTTAACCGTTTTTCTTGGCCAATTCCGCCAGTTCCGTAAATGCTCCCGGATCACTGACAGCTATATCAGCCAACATTTTACGATTAATATCTACCCCTGCTATTTTGAGTCCATGCATCATCTTACTGTAGGTAATGCCATTATTACGTGCAGCGGCGTTAATGCGGGCTATCCAAAGTCTGCGAAACTCCCGTTTCTTGGTCCTGCGGTGAATATAGGCGTATTGCAGACTCTTCATGACCTGTTGATTGGCTACTCGGTACAATCTGGACTTACTGCCCCGGTAGCCTTTGGCCAGCTTCATTATTTTTTTGTGTCTTCTATGAGAGGTGACTCCACCTTTAACTCTTGACATTTATCTGTGAACCCCCTGTCGCTCTATTTATACGGAATAAGTCTTGCGACTTTGGCAGCATCTGCCTTGCTTACATAAGAACCTTTACGGAGGTTCCGTTTTCTTTTCGGAGATTTGCACTCCAGCAAGTGGCTATGATAAGCGTTAGATCTTTTGATTCCTCCACTGGCCAACTTTTTAAACCTTTTTGCAGCCCCACGATGGGTCTTCATCTTAGGCATTTGAATTGTTCCTCCTTAAAATGCTTGTTAACTGGCACTATCGCTCTTAGCTAGATCATTTCTGGGAGCAAGTATCATTATCATATTGCGTCCCTCAACCCTTGGCTCTTTTTCAACCAGGGCAATACTGTTTAATTCAGTGGCAAACTTTTTACAGAGGTCAATACCCAGGTCAGCATGAGATATCTCGCGTCCCCGGAACATAATAGTCACTTTAACCTTATCTCCGGCTTCGATGAACTTTCTAGCATTTTTGGCTTTAACTGTAAAGTCGTGGTCCTCGATTCTGATACGCATCTTCACTTCTTTAACAGTAATGATTTTTTGCTTCTTACGAGCTTCCTTGTCCCTCTTGCTTTGTTCATATCGGAATTTGCCATAGTCCATCAGTCGACAGACAGGGGGTTTCGCCCCAGGAGCGATTTCTACCAGATCAAATCCCTTTTCCTCAGCTAATTTCAGAGCCTCCCGAACAGGAACGATACCAACCTGCTCGCCGCTTTCGTCAATCAGCCTAACCTCTTTTGCTCTGACCTCGTCGTTGACTCTCCAGTCCTTGCTAATAAGCGATTCACCTCCTAAAAAATAAAAAACGGGAAACCCCGAACACAGAAGATTCCCGTAAGAAACTCAAAAACTGGTCTACCTTGAAAACCGCAGTTACAAGGTGAGAAGCTCGGGGCTTCTACTTGCCAATATTTACTTGCACAAAGTTGAGTATATCATACCGTTATATCCTATGTCAATTGTTGAAAGTCCAAGATACTAGCGTCTCCGTTCCTTGATCTCCTGAAGAATTTCGGTAATAAATTCATCAATCAACTGACTTCCTACGTCTCCTTCTTTCCTTTTACGCACCGATACCGTCCCATTCTCTAACTCTTTATCCCCTACTACGAGGAGATAAGGAATCTTTTGCACCTGTCCTTCCCTGATTTTATAACCAATTTTTTCACTGCGGGCATCAATGTCTACTCTCAGCCCGGCTTCTTTAAGGCTTTTCTCCACCTGGTAACCATATTCGTGATGTCTATCAGTAATAGGAATTACCCTGACCTGTACCGGTGACAGCCAGGTTGGGAAAGCCCCCCCGAAATGCTCGGTTAGTATGCCTATGAACCGTTCAAAACTACCATAAACCACCCGATGGACCATTACCGGACGGTGTTTTTCGCCATCTTCTCCCACATAGGTGCAATCAAATTTCTCCGGCATCTGGAAGTCCAGTTGAATAGTACCGCATTGCCAGGTACGGTCCAGACTGTCCTGAAGGTGGAAATCGATCTTAGGGCCATAAAAGGCTCCGTCTCCCTCGTTAATCTTATATTCCATACCTCTGGTTTCCAGAGCCTGGCGAAGGGCATCCGTAGCCATTTCCCAGGCTTCGTCGGAACCCATGGAATCTTCCGGACGAGTCGATAGTTCAACATGATAGGTGAACCCAAACATACTGTAAACTTCGTTAACCAGATCCATAACCCCGTTAACCTCGGGAATGATTTGTTCCGGCAGCATAAATATATGAGCGTCATCCTGAGTAAAAGCCCTCACCCGCATTAGCCCGTGTAAGGCTCCAGATAGTTCATGACGATGCACCAGGCCCATTTCCCCCATGCGAATCGGCAATTCGCGGTAGCTATGCAGATTCTGTTTATAAACTAGAATCCCTCCCGGGCAGTTCATAGGTTTAACCGCATAATCCTGCTCATCTATTACGGTGAAATACATATTGTCCTTGTAATGATCCCAATGCCCCGATTGTTCCCACAGGTAACGAGGCAGTATTAGAGGAGTACGTACTTCCTGATATCCGGCCTTTTCATGAACTTCGCGCCAGTACCTCTCCAATTCGTTGCGGATTATCATTCCTTTCGGCAGGAAAAACGGGAAACCCGGGCCTTCATCAACCACTACAAATAATTGAAGCTCTCGTCCAAGTTTACGGTGATCCCTCTTTTTGGCTTCTTCTATTTTATAAAGGTAGTCATCCAGTGATTCCTTTTTGGGGAAAGAGGTACCGTAAACCCTTTGCAGCATTTTGTTTTTCTCGCTACCCCTCCAGTAGGCCCCTGCCAAACTCATCAATTTAAAAGCCTTGATCTTTCCGGTACTGGGCAGGTGCGGCCCGGCGCAAAGATCAACAAACTCACCCTGCTGATATATACTGATCCGGGCGTCCTGGGGCAAATCTTCAATCAGTTCCACCTTATAGTTTTCACCCAAACCATGAAATAGTTCCAGGGCTTCTTCTCTTGATATCTCACGGCGAATTAAAGGAAAGTCCTCTTTAATTATCTTCTGCATTTCCTTTTCCAGTTCCTCAAGCTGCGCCGGGCTAAGAGATTCTATAAAATCAAAATCATAATAAAATCCTTTATCAATAGCCGGACCAATGGCCAGTAGAGTATCTGGATAAAGTCTTTTAACAGCTTGGGCTAGAATATGGGAGGTGGTATGGCGATATACCTCGAGAGCATCGGTGTCGTCTCCGGTCAATATCTCCAGGGTTCCATCCCCTTCAACCGTCCGGTTGAGGTCGGTGATCTGCCCGTTGAATCTAGCAACCAGCGCATTTTTCGCCAGTTTGCCGCTGATATCTTTGGCGACATCCATCAAGGATATCCCCGGTTCATACTCTCGAATCTTTCCATCGTTCAAACTGATCTTAACCATAACCTGTCCTCCTTAAGGAATAATTAATAGTATCCCGACCTGTAGGAGCCCGATAATCAATCCCAGGACTCCTCCCAAAATCTCTATATGTTTTAGTTCTTTGGCCGCGACCTCTTTCACCAGGCCCTCCATTTGTTCAATTTCAAAAGCTAAAACCCGATCTCTTACGATTTCTTTAACGCTTATTTCCTGCTCCAGCTTGGTTACTCCCGTTTCCAGGACCTTCCCAATTATATTCCTGGCTTCTTTGCGCAAAGCTGTTTCCAGGCTATTGGCAACGGCTTTCATAATGTTTTGAGGAATAAATCTCGGAACAACTTCTTCCAGCCGGTCCCGGGCACTAGTAAGGATGGACTGAACAATTGTTTCCTGAATCTCCGGTGTATTTATACGATCTGTCAGGTCAGTTACAGAAAGTAGTTCGCGTTCTACAATCTCTCCGAGTTGAGTCGCCATTTCTATCTGTCTTTTGGGTATGAGTCCCTGAAGTTCGTATCCCAGAATATTAACCGGTTGCTGGGGACGAAACAGCATTCGAATAGCAATAACGTTGGTCAAATAACCGATGAAAGCACTTATCAAAGGAATCAGTACATATTGCATCATAACCTATACTTCAACCCCATCCATACCATAAAAATATAACAAATTTTACGATACCCCGCAATAAAGCCGTTTTGTGCTGTTTATTCCCGTCTTAATTATCTAATTATATCGCCCACAGTTTTTTAATAGCAAAACTTTTATCCTATATAAATTAGAATATCTGATGAATTACAGTTTTCATTTTTTAATTAGAGGCAAACAATGCTATATCGTCTGCCACAATGCCAACTACCTTGACGAATAAAAATTGTTCTTGAGAGTTTTGGAAAAACGAGAGGTGGGCACCTGAACGCCGGAAACCTTTTACCTCAGAATTAGAAGGCTTATACTTGAATTGGTTTAGCCACTTTGCCGTACTTCAGAGCTGTTTGCTCGCCTTAACATTATTCCAAAGACTAATCTCGGTGGCGACAGTTCGTTACCATCATTCACAAGGAAACGGAGAGTTTCCTGTTAGCTTTTCTTTTATTGTAATTGATAGACTTCGTGGTAGGTCTCAGTAATCTCAGTGTCGGAAGGCTTATTACGGTACTTCTAATCTGTAGGCTCCTACTTACTATTCGAAAAATCTGCTTCGGCTATACTAGCCGGTCTTGATCACCCGGGCTCTGGATCCTTTGACATCGTTCACATCCGGGACAAACCAGGAACCTGTTCTTAAACACCTTCCGAATTACTTTAGTGGCGTCATTATTAAATAGACCTTTGGTGGAATGAAACACAATTCGCCGGGGGGATATGGTGATAAGGATGCTGATTAAGACGTCTTCCAGGGTGGTATTATCGCCAGTGATATCTTCGTTGGAATAGAAATCAATCAAATCTTGTTTTATCGGTTCACCCTTTTCATCCCATAATGAAAAATTTCCCTCTTCAAAAACCATGATGTTTACTTCCATTACCTTCGGTGGTTGAGTGTCTACAAAGTACTTTAACAGTTTAACAAATTCATTATATTGTTTTTCGTTCTTATACTCTTCATAGGCCAATTCGACAGCAAAGCGAATTTCTCTAAGATAATCCCTTAAGGCAAACCTGATCAGCCCGTCTACATTGAGACGGTCAGCTTGATGTAAGTGTTCCAATATACGATGGGAGATTTTATTCTTGCGGCCAAACTTTAACAGGAGGTTCAAGCTCTCATTATCGTTGCAATGGCGGAGAAAGTCTACCGATTTTGCGACCAGTTGTGCCTGCTCTTCATTGGATAATAATTTACAGGTTTTTTCAATTTGTCTTCGGGTTAAGTCTTCCTCCCACCAGGTAGTGATGGTTTCAGACAGTATTTCAGCCAGTTGGTGCTGAAAAATGTATACGATATCTTCATCATGAAAAAGCCCAAATTCACTGGGCCCGGTTAGGGTCACCATCAATACTTTAATGGTCCCAGGCTTTTCATCAATATTTAAATTGTATCCACGCTCCCGCAACCAGGAAAAACTGGACTCCAGGCGATCTCTGATATGTTCAGTCCCGCTCTGGGAAGCAAGTTCTAGAGTATAATTCATTACCGGCCTCCCGCAAAAGATAGTTTATTATATGTGAGGGCCGGTCATTGTATACGATTGTTAGGCCGGGATAAAGCGCTTTATTAAGAACCATTTCGGGAATAATTAAACGACCTGGATTCAGTGTACTACCGAACCCAGGTCGTTTATATTTTTAAACTTCTAATTGACGAGGTGCAGTCTAATGCCCAACTTCTACGTTAAATTAGAATTAAAGTCTCACGGAACCTGCTGGAGAGAAACCTTAATACTTTTGGTATTATTAGTTTCATCATCTTCATAGACTAATCTTTCGGTATCCGTGACTGCGATTAGATAATAATCGGCATCTTCTGGGACGAATCCTTTAGGGACTTTAGCCTTCATTTTTAAGGTAATAGAACCAGGTTCCAGCTTGGAAACCTTTTTGTAGCCCAGGCATATCTCCGGGGGATTATCATAATCGAATCCTCCGCTGATAGCCAAATAGAGTTTGATAGTAAAACCTTTTGCCAGAGCATTATTGGTATTACTGATTTGCACGTTGACATTAGTTGATTTTCCCGATATCAGTAATCCCGATAGACTAACGGAACCAACTATAAGGTCAGGGGCAGCAATTTCAGCCATAGTTCTTGTCTGGTTATTGTCCGGGCACGCTTCACTGATTCCAGATGGCACTTCAATTTGAGTTCTTATACGATATTGCCCGCTGCCCAGTTGAAGTGGCAAGGTGGCTTTTACCTTTAAAGTCTTGGTCTTAGTTGGTTTCAGCTTGGCTATTGAAGTATCCTTACCCAGTTGAATAGATCCCGATTTAGTATCAAGGAAAACCCGCAAAATAGACTTGGGGGACTCGAGATTTCCCTGGTTAGATATCAAGACATTAATATTAGCTTTCCCTCCGCAATATAAATCCCCGGTTATCACTGGTGTACTGCAGGAAAGGTCGGGGAAATTACCGACAGTTACCTGGCAACTGTCAGTTAGGTTTCCATCCTCGGTGGTAACAGTTATGGTGGCAGTTCCATTGCTGTGTGGGGTCACCTGACCATTGACTACGGTGGCTACCGTTTCATCAGTGGATGTCCAGGTAACATTCTGGTTAGTAGCACCCACCGGGGTAATTAATGCTGTCAGTAATGAAGAGTTGCCGTTCGGTACCAGATTCAAGGTTTTCCGGTCAAGTGCAACACCACTAACCGGTTGATTTACAATTACGTGGCACGTGTCTTCTAAGCCCTGGTCTTCCGTCCTAACGGTGATAGTTGCTTCCCCGGCTGCATGAGGAGTTACTAACCCATCTACAACCGTAGCCACGGTTTCATCGGTTGAACTCCAGGTCACGGCCTTGTTAGTAGCGTTTTCCGGCGTAATTGTAGCCACTAAGGTTGCGCTGACCCCGCCCGCTTCCAGGGTCAGGGTATCTTTATCAACGGTAACCCCGGCTACCTGAATGGCAGCGGTAGTAAAATCTGCTCTTTCCGATTGACTGGTGCCCACATCGTTAGTGGCAAATGCAATTACGTGATACAGGGTGTTGGGAGTCAGATTAGAAATATCTATGGAGAATGCACCGGTTTTGTTTTCAGCTGCTGATACTTTGGTTCCATCTTCTACCGGATTGGCAGTAGTGCCGTAGTATATGCCGCACACGGTAATGGGCTTACCTCCGTCCGAGGTTATATTGGCGCTAGCTCGGGCACTGGTTGGAGTGATTTCAGTTATTGATGGTTTGCTAATTAGAGGTGCCGTAGGTGGAGTCGTATCAGTTACCCTGATTGTCAGAGCAGCCGGGCTCCCTTCACTGAAATTAAAGTTTATTGTGGTTACCCCTACCGGCTGTTTGGCCAGGTATTCTTTTTTTATCGTCACCGTGGTTCCTGATACTTCGTAATCATCACCTAGCACCAGTGGTTTGTCATCATTGGCAATCGAAATCAAAGTGGTTCCGCTTAAATTCAACGAAGTAGTTATATCGGTCTGGTTAGCCACATTCTTATCGAAGTCTCCATCAGTAGGGGAAATGGTTGCAACTCCGGTATCGTTATTTGATTGGGTGACATTAGGGGCATTTTGTATGTAAATCGGCCCGGCGGAATTATTGCGGAGATAATTGTTCGTCACAGTCTGTAGATCGTCGGTATTTTCAATTCTTATTCCGTAAGTCGAACAGTCTCTAATCTGGCAGTGATTAATCATCAGACTTCCACTGCCGGATTTATATACATTGGCTGGTCCTCCCCACCAGCCGTCATTATATCCGCTGTATTGAACCACACAATTATCCAGGCTGCCGCTGCTCCCGTCGTAGAAGTTTATTCCCTTCCACCAACCGGCTCCCGGGCTGGCGGCCGCGTTGTCACTGTCTCCGCCTACACTGTCATCCCTCACATCTGTGAAGTATATC
>JBLMZW010000053.1:0-5099 GCA_050259035.1 Chitinophagales bacterium
GCCAGTGGTGACTATTTTATTGCCGTTGAAGCTTAGAACCGCCATTCGCCCCCGGCTTCCGGTGGGACGGCCTTTATACCTTGAGCCCAGAGACTCGGTTGCGTCTTCTATCAGTTCCAGGTGGAATATGCTACAGACCTCTGCAAGTGGGTCAAGATCCGCCGGGTGGCCGAAGGTATGAACCGGAATCACCGCTTTAATGGGCCGGCCTGTTAGTCTGTTAATGCAGCTGCCGGAGTCGGCCCGGGCTATATCGTTTAGATATATCTCCAATTTACAAGGATCCATGCCCAGAGTAACTTCTTCGCTATCCACAAAATGGGGGGTCGCGCCGCAATAGGCAACGGCATTGGCGGTAGCCACAAAACTAAGGGCCGGTACCAGTACCTCATCACCAGGCCCAACCCCGGCCAAAATTAAGCTAAGATGCAAGGCTGCGGTGCCGTTAACCAACGCCACCGCATATTTTACCCCGATATACTCTGCCAACTGTTCTTCAAAAGATTTTACATACTGACCAACTGATGAAACCCAGCCGGTATCCAGACATTGTCTAATATAGTTCCATTCGTTGCCGCTGAAGCAAGGCTCATGCAGGGCGATTTCCTTACCGTGGGGTAAGACCATGCGGAGCTTTTCGATAACCTCACTTAAGAATGGTTTATCCATCATAGATTATAAACATGGGCCCGGTATTTGTTAAGGTTCTCCGGCTGGGTGAACCAATCGATGGTTTCTTTTAGGCCGCGTTTTAAACCCTCCAGCCCGGCATATTCCGGTCTCCAGTTAAGAAGCCTCAAGGCTTTAAAATTGTCGGCCCTTAGACGCTCTACTTCACTCTTGACCGGGCGCAGCCGCTCCTGTTCGGTCTGAACTGTGATATTTACCTGCATTAATTCGGATATAATGCTGACCAGTTCCCCGACCGATGTTTCAAAGTTGTTGCCGATATTGATTGCCTCTCCCAGGGATAGGTCGGACTTAGCTACGGCGATAAAACCCCTTATTATATCTTTAATATAGTTTAAGTCACGCGTCGGGAAAATTGACCCCAGCCTTATCTCCCGCTGTCCGCTGGCAATCTGGGTGATTATCGTGGGAATTATGGCCCGGGCCGACTGACGGGGGCCATAAGTATTAAAGGGACGAATAACCGCCACCGGGGTGTCAAATGAATCATAAAACGCTCGGGCCAGGGCGTCGGCCCCGATTTTACTGGCCGAATAAGGGGACTGGCCCTGAAGGGGGTGTTCCTCATCAATCGGGACGTAACGCGCGGTCCCGTAAACCTCGCTGGTAGAAGTATGGATCACTTTTTCAACATCTAGCTGCCGGGCTGCCTGTAGGACGTTCAAAGTTCCTTTGACATTGGTGTCTATATAGGAATCCGGTGAGTGATAGGAAAAAGGAATTGCCACCAGAGCAGCAAGGTGAAAAACTACATCACAGCCCTGTATGGCGGTTTTAACCCCATGAGGATCACGAATATCACCGGCGAACACTTCCAGGTTCTCCAACACCTCTCCCGGTGCATAGTCCAGCCACCCCCGGGAGTTGAAGGAATTATAATAAACAAAGGCACGAACCTTTAATCCCGACTTAACCAGTTCTTCAGTTAAATGAGAGCCGATAAACCCGTCGGCACCGGTTACCAGAATCCTTTTGTCCTCCAGTTTCATCACTAAACCTCCCCCCAAGTCGGTACCATAATATATGGCTCGGTATAGTGATATTGACACTATCCAGGCATATACCTGCCCTATCATTAGGCCCGGGACGAAAGGGTCCCCTCCACGAAGGCTCTTATACCCTTTTTAGGGTTGGGCTAAATGCCATTCGCTCACAGTCTCCTTGCATTCATTTATCACAGCCTAGACCAAGACCAGATAGTTAGAATGGCACGAAAGTCATCCGTGCGGAGGGATTCCTCGCCTGGAACTCTGGGGCTCAAATTCGGTATGAAGCGGCAACCTTCCGATATGCCATCCGTAGCAGGCCGGAAGGTGTCTAAACACCCTGTTTCTCCAGCCGCTTCATAGTCCTCATTTTCACTAGGAGTTCCGACGGCTCGTCATACACTGCACTACCGGACTTCGTGCCATCCTGGTTCAACCGTTGTCTTCTCCCAAATCGAGGAGCCCAACTGCCGATTGCTCCGATTTTCGTTCCCTGACTTACACCTGCTCAAATATATCCGGTATAATTTTCTTAAGCAATTGTTAGCACTATTACCTGCATTTTCTTTACTGCGGAAGGGGGAAACATCAATGCTTAAAATGGCGAGACAAAGGCCCGGTTAGGGCCGTAACTACAAGGTGATCGGCATTTAAAACCGGCTATACAATGTATCATTCGCCTAATGAGCTTTTAGTTGGTACAGAAATACGGAAGAAGGGGTGAACGGAAATGAATAAAAAGCGCCTGGGTAAAATGGTCGGTATTATCCTAGTAAGTTTTTTAGTTTTATTAGTCCCAGCGAATACCCAGATTGCGGCGGCTCCTGACGGGTACTATTCAACTCCTGCAGTCGGGCAGATTTGCCTGATGGCCTTCAACTATGCACCGCAAGGATGGGCAGACTGCAACGGAAGCCTGATGCTTATCAGCCAAAACCAGGCTTTGTATAGTTTAATAGGGACTAAATTCGGCGGAAGTGGGTCAACATTCGCCCTGCCGAATCTCCAGAGTCCAATTCCCGGAACCAGGTATTGCATAGCTTTGGATGGAATGTATCCTCCCCAAGATGGTGGGAGCTTTAATGACCCAATCCTGGGTCAAATTGATTTGTTTCCTTATGATTTTACTCCCGCTGGCTGGTTAAGGTGCGAGGGTCAGACAATCCAGCTTTCTCAGAATACAGCCCTATTTAGTATTCTGGGATTCAATTACGGCGGCGATGGGGCAACGAATTTCAAAATACCTGACCTCAGGGGCACGGAGCCTAATAATAACATCCATTACTGTATGGCAACCCAGGGTCTTTATCCAATTGAAGGTAGTTATTCCAACACCGGAGGGGATTTAATCGGATCAATAATTTTATTCCCCCGGGCCAGGTTTGAAGGTGCTCAGGGTATAAGCAACGGCATCTGCGATGGAAACACGCTGAATATTGCTACCGATAACAGGCTGTTCGCTTCAATAGGTACAACCTACGGCGGCGATGGGACCAGCACTTTTGCCAAACCTGACTTAAGGGGAGCAGTGCCAGATCCCAGGCTGGGGTTTTACATCCAGGTTGGCGGCTCCTGGCCTGTCCATCCTTAACCGGGGAAGGAGGTTTGAATATGAAATTAAGCAGGTTAAACCTATTAATACTATTATTTCTTTGCCTGGGCATTTGGGTAACCCTGGCGGACAAAGCCTATGCCGAAAAGGTGATTACCGATGTAACTGCTACCGCTGGTTCGTATTTCGGGGTGTACAGCCCTGACCGAGCTGTAAATACAGTGCCGGACAGCAGCAAGACCGACGATTCCAGCAGATGGTACTGCACCAACACTGGTGACAAATGGCTGCAAGTAGATTTAAAGAAAGTCTATTACATAACTAAATGGAATGTCGCCCATCTAGGTTCTGCTGGCTGGGATACAAGCTGCAATACCAGGGATTTTCGACTTGAAAGCAGTTTGAACGATACGGACTGGTTAATAAGAGATAATGTGGCCGGCAATTCGAGCAACATCAACACTCGCGATGTCAGTGCATTTCCCGCCCGCTACGTGAGACTATATATTACCTATGGGAATCAAAATAATAACCTGTGGGCCTCAATCATGGATTTTCAAGTCTGTGCCAGCGCTCCGCAGGTCTCGTCAGTTAACCTGCCGGAAAACGAAACCTATGCTGTTGGGGGAAACCTGGACTTTACTGTGAATTACACGGCGGATGTTATCGTGACCGGAACTCCGTCTATACCGATTGCTCTTGATTCAGGACCCGTTAACGCCCAATACATAAGTGGATCGGGAACTCAAGGCCTTACCTTTAGATATACGATACAAAGCGGCGATGCAGCTGCTAACGGCATTAGCTTAGGAAATATGATAAGTCTGAATGGCGGAAGCATCATGGATGGTGTCGGGAATAGTGCAAATTTAGAAATCCTGAATAACAACGAAGATACCTCCGGGATCTTAATAAGTACACCTCCGACTTATATTGACCTGGCTTTTGCGTCCGATGTGGCAGTCAGCTCCTCGTCCTTTTGCCCCAATGGAAAGATTAAAATTGCCTATAACATCGTCAATCAGGGGACCGTGGCTACCACTGCCAATTGCCTGGTCAGTTTCTACCTGGTTGAGGACGCCGACCAGGCTCCCGCTTCGGGTATATTGTTGGATCGAGTAGTTAAGCTGTCTAAGCTGAAATCAACCAAAGGTAAAAAAGGCTCGTTATCCTGTAGCATACCCGGAGATATGAAGTGGAAACAAGGTTATGTCAAGGCAGTTATAGACGCGGATGGAAGCATTCTAGAAATAAATAAAGCCAACAATATAAACGTTTCGGCCGCCTTAACATTCCAATATCCTGATATGATCTTTGTACCGGGTTCGGTAAATATGACTTCAACCAGCAGCAGTTCTGATACCAAAGTAACCGTTCAGGATACCGTTATGAACACAGGAACGGCCTCAGCTGGTAAATTTACAGTGAATTACTACCTCTGGGATGGAACCAACCCGGCTAGTAAAAACCTGCTGGCTTCACGTAAGATTAGCCAGCTGAAGGTTTACAAGGTCAGTGCCAAAAAGACTAAACTTACTATCCCTGCAAATCTTACCCCCGGTACCTGGTACCTTTGGGCTGAGATTGATGAAGATGGTGCGGTTTATGAAACAGAAAACGGCGAAACCAACAACTGCTTTAAACTGGACGCTAGTATTACGATAACCTAATGACATGGGAACGCCGGGCTGGAGCCTGGCGATCCGGATAGTATTCCTCACTTGCCGTCCAATTCAGAAGTGGCTGGGACAAATAGCCGATGAGCGACATTTGACGAGCCACTGCAACACCCGGCGAAACTGAGACCGACTTCCAGCGACGGGTTAGGGCAACCGGATGTTGCCCTACCTGCCTACATCCATGATAGTTGT
>JBLMZW010000054.1:0-10436 GCA_050259035.1 Chitinophagales bacterium
AAATTGCTATGACAACGCTCCTATGGAATCCTTCTGGGGTAAGCTCAAGACCGAATGGCTCTATGGAAAACGCTTTAAAACAAGAGAACAGGCTAGACAAGCCGTATTTGAATATATTGAACTATTTTACAATCGAAAACGACTTCATTCTGCAAATGGCTATATAGCACCATTAAAAATGAAATGTGCAGCATGACCATAAAATATTGCGTAGAGATTCGATTTTGGGTTTTCTTCGTGTCTACAGGTTCTGGGTAAGGTCAACGCTATATAACCCGCTAATTGAATTTGATATATAGTACAAACAAGTCTAAACTAACTCCTTTAGTTTGCCTCCGATAGTCTCCTGGATAAGCTGCTGAAAAAATCGTTTCCGATTCTCCGGTTTTTCCGAATACATATTATCGTCTGCCTCGCGGTAAGCATCACTTATGGTTCTGCTTTTATCCCAGACTGCCCAACCGATGGAAACACTTAAGGGAACCCCACGGTTTAAAGCATTGTATTTTTTAACTCCCTGACGAAGACGATTACAGGCATTTTCCACAACTGCCGCCGTACTATCAGGTAATAACACAGCAAATTCATCGCCGCCTATCCTCGCTACCACGTCGTTTTCACGAAAGCAATTACGAATTATCGTTGCCGCCTGGATTAGAATGCGATCTCCCAACTGGTGTCCCATGGTATCGTTTATCAGTTTTAAACCATCTACATCGCAACTAATTACTGCTACTGTATCGCATCGACCAGATTCCAGCCGGGTCATTTCCTGTTCGAAATATGATCTGTTATAAAGCCCGGTTAATTCATCATGGAAACTTATATAACGAAGCTTTTCTTCAGTCTGTTTTCTTTCTGTGAGATCGGAAATTACTATCACAGTTCCCCAAAATTGACCATCTACTCCAACTAAACGTTTCATTAATATAACCAGGTACTTTCGTTCTCCATTAACGGCATCAACATCTTTGGCCAGGGTTAGTTTCTCAACATTGTCTGCAAAAAAACTATTTAAGTCCTCTGCAAGCCATGGTAGCACCTGGATTATTTCTTTCTTAATAGCCACATCGCTTTTATCTTTTTCAAGGAAGCTCTTAGCGAAACTGTTTAGATTCTCAATGTGGTGGTTTTCATCCAGCAGGATAATGGGAACCGGTAGGCTGTCGAATGCCATTAGAAACTTTTGTAATTGATTCTGTACATCATCTTTGTAATCTAATGTCATTTAGCTTCCCTTTCTAATACTTCGATTACTAAGCGATTATTCTGCAAGCAGGCCATAGGTTATACCCGGCTGTATAGAACTAATCTAGGATGTCATTTTATGCGTAAATCAGTGACAATTTGTCGTTTGTATAGAATATTATCGTCTATCAACCGAAATATCTTGATCGATATTTTTTAGGTATTGGGGTTATTTTGTCTACTCCCACTCAATCGTTCCTGGAGGTTTAGATGTGATATCATAGACCACCCGGTTGACCCCTTTCACCTCATTCACTATGCGCCGGGACATGGTGTCCAATAACTCATAGGGAAGTCTAGCCCAATCAGCTGTCATAGCATCATCACTGGTAACTACTCGAATAATTACCGGGTAGGCATAGGTTCGCTCATCTCCCATTACACCTACACTCTTCATGGAAGGCAGAACCGCAAAGGACTGCCAGACTTCCTTGTTCAAGCCGGCTTTGTAAATCTCGGAGGTAACAATGGCATCGGCTTCACGCAAGACCGCCAGTTTTTCCGCAGAAACTTCGCCCAGGATTCGTATGGCTAATCCCGGGCCTGGGAAGGGCTGCCGCCATACGATTTCTTCGGGCAATCCTAATTCCTCACCTACAGCCCGAACTTCATCCTTAAACAATAGACGCAGGGGCTCCACCAGCTTAAACTGCATATCTTCCGGAAGTCCACCCACGTTATGATGGCTCTTAATGGTGGCGGCTGTACTGGTTCCACTTTCAATAACATCCGGGTATAAAGTACCCTGAACCAAAAAATCTGCTTCTCCTAATTTACGGGCTTCATCTTCAAATACCCTGATAAACTCGTTGCCAATAATCTTGCGTTTCTGTTCAGGATCGGTTACTCCCTGTAGTTTGGTAAGAAAACGTTCCCTCGCATCAACATGTACTAAATCAATGTTGAGGTTATCCTTAAAGGTTCGAACCACTTGTTCCGCTTCATCTTTACGCAATAGACCATGGTCAACAAATATACAGGTAAGTTGATTCCCCACCGCCCGGTGAACCAGAACGGCGGCCACGGAGGAATCTACCCCTCCGCTCAGTCCACATATAATCTTCTGGTCTCCTACCTCATTTTGAACCTGTTTAACCGTTTCCGAAATGAAATGGGTTATAGTCCAATCACCACGGCAACCGCAGATATCGAAAATAAAATGTCTCAGGATATCATCCCCCAGAGGAGTATGCCTTACCTCTGGATGAAACTGAACTCCATAGAATCGTCTTTCCGGGTTATACATCCCGGCAACCGGACAATTCTCAGTATGGCCTGATACTAAAAAGCCAGTGGGTATTTCGGCTACTGAATCACCATGGCTCATCCACACCTGAAACGAGTCTGGCATTCCGGTAAATACCGGGTTGTCATCGGTAGCTCTTATGAACTCCATTTTCCCATATTCCCGCAGCTCAGCCCGTTCTACTCTTCCCCCTAACTCCTGGGCCATCAAATGCATGCCATAGCAGATTCCCAGTATAGGAATACCCAAGTCAAAAATCCGCGAGTCGCAGCGAGGTGCTCCTGGGATATGAACACTAGCCGGGCCGCCAGAGAAAATTATTCCCTTGGGCTTCATAGCCGCCAGTTCATCATAGGAAATATGATAGGGGTGCATTTCGCTGTATACCGCCAGATCTCTTACTCTTCTGGCAATCAACTGGTTGTACTGCCCCCCAAAATCCAATACAACAATCAGTTCTTTCTCCATAATGATTACTCCTATTCTTTTACTAGTGTAGCCGGGTCCAATATACACACACAGGGTAAATTCCGGTATTTTTCCGCATAGTCCAACCCGTATCCTACCACAAAATGGTCAGGAATACTGAAGCCATTGTAGTCAGGTATTATCTGGACCTTGCGTCGGCTTGGCTTATCAAGAAAAGTGCATATACGTATGCTCTGGGGATTACGCTTTTTTAGTATTTCCGTAATGTATTTCAGTGTCAGCCCTGAATCTATAATATCTTCTACGATCAGTATGTTTTTACCTTCAACTGATTGTTCAAGGTCCTTCATTATACGTACTTCGCCCGAAGACTCAGTAGAAAGACCATAACTGGAAACTGCCATGAAGTCAATCTTTAATGGAATGTTGATGCCTCTTATCAGATCGGCCATAAAAACAAAAGCACCCTTTAAAATTCCAACCACCAGCAACTCCTGCCCGGAGTAATCCTGGTTGATAGAATCAGTTAGGGCCTTAGTTCGGGTTTGTATATCTTGTTCTGATAACAGAACCTTGGCACCGTGTAAATCCACTGGCATCCCTCCCACATCTGGATTATAGCAGCAGGCTGGAGGGGTGTCAAAGAAAAGGGCCTCTTGCGAGGCCCTAATCAATCTTTGGTTTTTCTACCGTTATTCGCTTGTTAAAATCCTTAAATGTTACCTGCATTTGCAGGTAGGTTTTGGGGCTATTTTTACTTACAGCTGAAAGTGTTGCCTTGCGAACAACTTTTTCGTCGGAATCTATCCATATTTTATAGGTAAAGTCCTGCCAGAGAATCTCCATCAGTTCGTTTTCGACACTGGGTTTACAGCAAACCAGTGCACACCGGTTGCCATCAACCCGCTCCCACCCGGTACGCTGAATCTCTCCTATACTTTTAAAATTAAAGTTTGATAAAGGATCTAACTCGGATATTAAAACCTTCGTGGAATTACTTTGGACATCCTTTATAACTAACCACTTTTTTGAAAACGCGTCTTTGTTATAAATCGTCCCGTCGATATGATAGATATCAACCGGGGTCTTTACCATCTCCCCCTTTATATGTATATTGCCGTCTTTGCTCTTTTCGCCTTCTACTCTGCTTATCACCTCCCTCCTACCTTCCACCACTAAGGAAGAGTTAAGGTTATATTTGAAACTCAAGGCCGCTGCGGTGTTCTTAAGGGACTGGTCCAGCAATTCGTTGGGGTCTATTCTGCTCTCCTGGTAACGAGGCCACATCCACCAGGCAAGGATTCCCAAGAGCACCACAATGGCCGGGAAAATATACCACCATTTAAGTCTCATTATCATTCCCTCTTTGTTTTTGCTTATATTCTATTAGGAATGAGGCATGGATATAACTGGCACTAAATGGTTGTTAACAATTCCGCCTGGCGCAATGCAACTTTCTTTACTGCGGAAAGATATGTCTGATATAATTCTAGCGGGTATTTTTTTCCGCCATACGGATAAAGGGGAGGATGAATTAGTGTTTAAAACTTACGAGGAAGTTAAAAAGTATTGCGAAGACCATCGGATCCAGATGATTGATTTCAAAATGATCGATTTGATGGGACGCTGGCGTCACCTGGGCATTCCGGTAGGAAGGTTCACTCCGGAGACTCTGAAGAGTGGGATAGGCTTTGACGGCTCAAATTACGGTTTTGCCCCAGTCGAAAAGAGTGACATGGTATTTATCCCGGACATAACTACGGCCATCATTGATCCCTTTGTTGAAGTCCCAACCATATCAATGATCGGAGACGTTTTTGTTATCGGTAATCCCCACCGGCGCTTTGAGCAGGATCCCCGAACCATAGCTTTCAAAGCCGAAGAATACATGAAATCAACTGGTATCGCTGATGAAATGAGAATCGGACCGGAATTCGAATTCTATGTGTTTGATCATATGAGTTATTCATTGAGTCCGCAAAACATTGGATTCCGAATTGATGCCGAACAGGCTGAATGGAATAGTGGGGATGAAGAGTACCAGAATCTGGGTTATAAAGTCCCGGCCAAGGGAGGTTATCATATGACCCCTCCCATGGATGTTCTCTACGATCTGCGGAGCCGGATGTGCATGATGCTGGAAGAAAGAAATGTTCTGGTTAAATACCATCACCACGAAGTCGGCGGACCTGGTCAATTGGAGATTGAAGTTGAATTTGGCGGCATGCGGGAAATGGCTGATAAAACTATGCTGGTCAAATACCTGGTCAAAAATGCTGCGTTTAATGAGGGTAAAACCGTTACCTTTATGCCCAAGCCTCTCTTGGCCGAAGCCGGCAACGGCATGCATGTGCACATGCATCTTTTCAAGAATGGGAAACCTTTATTTTACGATGAAAATGGCTATTCTGGGCTAAGTGAATTGGCTTTAAACTTTATAGGCGGTATCCTGAAACATGCTCCCGCCTTGTGCGCCTTCACCAATCCCAGCACTAACAGTTTTAAGAGGCTGGTACCCGGTTATGAAGCTCCGGTTAGCATATGTTTCGCTACCGCCAACCGCAGTGCTGTAATTCGCATTCCTGATTATGCTAAATCTCCTACCCAAAAGCGTTTTGAGCTAAGATGTCCTGATGCCACCTGCAATCCTTATTTCGCTTACTCAGCGATACTTATGGCTGGTCTGGACGGCGTCGAGCAGAAGGTTGATCCTACCGCTGCGGGTTATGGTCCCTATGATGTAAATTTATATAACTTATCACGTAAGGAACAAGCCAAAATTAAAGCTCTTCCGACTTCCCTGGATCAGGCTCTGGATGCCATGGAAAAAGATTATCAGTTCCTGCTTAAGGGAGACGTTTTCTCCAAACGTTTGTTGGAGATCTGGACAGAAAAGAAGCGGGCGGAAGCGAAAAAAGTCAATCAGATTCCCCATCCGGCTGAATTCCAACTTTATTACGATCTGTAGATTATCAAGACTGTTTCGAAGGCCGCTTTCCCATGTGGGAAGCGGCCTTTTTATTTAACCAATTAAACCTTCTTAAACTAAACGTAATGAGATAACATTAGGTTAGGGGATTGGGTCAAATGTTGTTGGCCTATGGGGGGGATCAGTCTGTTCAAACTAAGTGAGGTTCCGGATAGATATCTAAGAATTATCGAAACCATTTTTAATGAATTTGATGGAGCTCTGGTTATTGATGAAAAGGGTATTATTCGAATCTTTACTGACTATTACGCCCGGGAAACTAACCTTAATAAGGAAGATGTAATCGGACGCCGGGTGGATGAGGTTTTTCCTACGACCCGAATGTTAGAGGTGCTTAAAACCGGCAAGCCCATTATTGCTGATTTGTGGGTATTGGGCGATAAAGCCCAGATAGTGTCTCGAGTGCCCATAACCGCCAACGGTCAGATAATTGGGGCAGCGGGGTTTAACGTATTTCGTTACCTTAATGATGCTCGTCATTTCGCCGACCGGATTTCCAACATGTTTTCTGAACTTAAATACTATAAAGAACAGGTTCAAATTCTATCCTCGTCCAAATACTCTCTGGCCTCAATAATAGGGGAAAGTGAAGCGATACTTGAGGCTAAAGATAGAATAAGAGCAGTAGCCAACTCCAATGTGGCGGTATGTATTTACGGCGAAACCGGAACCGGTAAAGAGTTGTTTGCCCACGCACTTCACTGGGAAGGCAATCGGCGGGAATACCCCCTGGTCAGGGTAAATTGTGCTGCCATACCGGATAATATGGTTGAGAGTGAACTTTTCGGATATGATGAGGGCGCTTTTACCGGTGCCCGCAGAAAGGGAAAGCCCGGGAAGTTTGAATTGGCTCACCGGGGGAGTATATTTTTAGACGAAATAGCTGAACTCTCCGCCGAATCCCAGGCCAGACTGTTGCGGGTCATTCAGGAAAAGGAATTCGAACGGCTGGGAGGAACCCGTACCATATCGGTTGATGTTAGAATCATATCAGCTTCCAACGTTCCTCTTACTAAAAGGGTTTCGGAAAATCGTTTTCGCAAAGACCTCTTTTTCCGTCTGGAGACTTTTCCGATCGTTATCCCTCCACTGCGGGAACGCAAAGAAGATATTAAACCACTATGTGAGCATTTTATAAATTTATATAACCGAGATACTGGAGACCATATTGAAGGAATAGATGCCGGTGCTTTAGCTACGCTTAACGGCTATCATTGGCCTGGAAATGTCAGAGAGTTATATGCGGTTCTGGAAAGGGCTTGTATCGATGCCCGGGAAGGTATTATAAGAACCAATAATCTTACCCGTTTTAATCCCAGCACTCCAAAAAGAGAACATTATCAAGGATTTGACCTGCAGAAGGCCCGTCAGGAGGCTGAAAAACAGACCATATTAAGAGCGTTGCAGGCATCGGGTTCAAACAGAACCAGGGCAGCCGAAATGCTGGGTTTAAGCCGAAGTGCCCTTTATAATAAGCTTAATGAATATCAGATGCTGGATAAAGACTAGCTTCTTTTCTGCTACTATGTTTCGCCTTCTTAACCCCACCAAAACATCTTCAATTATTGTGTTTAACGCTGGACACTTGTGCACTTTTCTGGACAACGCAAAAATCCCGTGTTAATACCTTATTTAGGCAGCCCGAGGTTTATTGTTTAATTATCTGAACATACAGAATAAATATATTATTTAAAATATTAAGGAAATTGGGCTGGCCGCAGTTGGCACCGTATTTGCACTTAGTTCTATATATAAAATTTTGCAGGGGAGGAATAATCCATGTCAACTCCGGTTCGCAAAGTAAATAGGGAAACAAAGAAGTATTCATCCTGGCAGGAAGAATACCAGGATAAACTAAGAACACCCGACGAAGTGGCAGCCCTTATTAGAAGCAACGATACCATATTAATGCCAGGAGGGATTAACATCCCTCACGAATTTTCGGTATCCTTGAGCAAGCGGGTTTCGGACCTGCGCAATGTTACCATTTGTTTGGGACTTGCCTTGAAACTTTATGATTACATGCAACCTCAAAACCGTGACAGTATTAAAATTGAAACCCCTTTTGTAGGACCGATGGAGCGTGTGTGCATCAACTGGAAAACCGCCGAATATATTCCCGTCCACCTGAACCAACTGGGCATTTGGCAGGATTGGAAAAAGCCTAATGTAACATGTTTTGCTGTAACCCCCCCGGATGAAAACGGTTATTTTAACCGTTCGGCTTTTGGTGGCCTGGTCCCCAAAAGAGCCATCGGCCGCACCGATTTGGCTATTGTAGAAGTCAATCCCAAGCTTCCCTGGCTGGAAGGGGATGACTTAAAGATTCATATCTCAGAAATCGATTGCATTATTGAAAGTGATGCAGATTTGGTTGAGATACCTGATATACCGATTACTGATACGGAAAGGCAAATTGCTCATTTTATCGCAGATATGATACCGGACGGCTCAACCATTCAACTGGGGCTGGGAGGTCTGGCCAATGCAATCGGTTACTTTCTGCGTGATAAAAAAGACCTGGGGGCTCACACTGAGGTGGTCCAAAATTCTTTTATGGAACTAATGCAGTTGGGGGTTGTTAATAATTCTAAAAAGAATTACAACCCGGGTAAGGTTTGTGCTACCTTCTGTGTCGGAGATAAAAGGCTCTGGGAATTCGTGGACCATAACAAGGACTTTCTTTTTACCGAGGTTGAACATAACAATAATCCAGAAATCATCGGGAAGAACGATAATTTAGTTTCGGTCAACAATGCTTTAATGATTGACCTTACCGGACAGGTGGCATCTGAGTCTATTCGGGAACGTCAGTATAGCGGTACGGGAGGCCAGGTCAACTTCGTTTCCGGAGCAAGACTCTCTAATGGAGGGAAGAGCATAATAGCTTTAAATTCTACCTATACAGACAGTAAGGGTAAGCTCAAATCAAGAATAGTTCCCTTCTTGCCGGCGGGGACCGTAGTGACGTCCCACCGCAACGACATAGAATATATTGCCACCGAATTTGGAGTAATTAATGTACGCTACCTGGGAGTATCGAAGCGAGTAAAAGAATTGATTAAGATAGCTCACCCGGATTTTCGCGATGAGCTGCTGTTCCAGGCTAAAAAGATTGGATGGTTGGTCTAAGCCTATGGAGGAAAGTTAACTATAAAGCCACCCCTTTTAACATGGGGGTGGCTTTCTGCTTCTATATAACAAAGGCCGGGATTGATTCCCGGCCTTTATATCGGTTCTATTACATCGGGGGCATTCCGCCGCCGCCCATTCCGGGCATTGGTTCGTCCTTGGGAACCTCTGTGATGAGGGTCTCGGTGGTAAGCAGCATGCTGGCAATACTGGCCGCATTCTGCAGAGCTGATCTGGTGACCTTAACCGGGTCAATAATCCCCGCTTTGATCATATCTTCGTAGGTATCACTCAAAGCGTTAAATCCAACACCAGCCTTGGAGTTTTTAACCTTCTCCACAACAACCGAGCCTTCCATTCCCGCATTATTAGCGATCTGGCGCAGGGGCTCTTCCAGAGCCTTCTTCACCAGGTTAACACCGGTTGATTCATCGCCTACTGTCTTTACCTTATCAACTGCGGCGATGATGTTGATGAGAGCAGTTCCTCCACCGGCAACGATTCCCTCTTCAACTGCAGCTTTAGTTGCAGCTAGGGCATCTTCAATGCGGTGTTTCTTTTCCTTCAACTCGGTTTCAGTAGCAGCTCCAACCTGGACTACAGCTACACCGCCGGAGAGTTTCGCCAAACGCTCCTGCAGTTTTTCTTTATCATATTCAGAGGTGGTCTCTTCAAGCTGTTTCTTAATCTGACCAATGCGCTCTTTAATGTCCTTATCCTTGCCAGCTCCGTCAATGATAATGGTCTCTTCTTTCTTAATGGTAACCCGTTTGGCTCTTCCGAGCATATCCAGGGTCACGTTTTCCAGTTTAACGCCCACTTCTTCTGACGCTACCTGTCCGGCGGTAAGAGTGGCGATATCTTGAAGCATGGCTTTTCTGCGCTCACCAAAAGCAGGGGCTTTGACCGCCACGCACTGGAAGGTTCCTCTTAGTTTATTCAGTACCAGAGTAGGCAGAGCCTCTCCTTCTACATCTTCAGCTATAAGCAAAAGAGGTTTGCCGGTCTGAACGATTTTTTCCAGAACGGGCAGTATTTCTTGAATGGAGGCTACCTTCTTATCAGTAATAAGGATGTAAGGGTCATTTAATACCGCTTCCATCTTATCACTGTCGGTAATCATATAGGGCGAAATATAACCGCGATCAAAGTTCATTCCTTCAACAACTTCGAGGCTGGTTCCAACGGACTGGCTTTCTTCTACGGTGATAACCCCATCGCGTCCGACTTTTTCCATAGCATCAGAGATAAGCTCTCCAATCTCTGCATCTGCTGCGGAAATGGATGCAACCTGTGCGATGGCCTGTTTGGTTTCAACTGGTTTGCTTAGTTTCTTCAACTGTTCAATGGCTGCAGCAACAGCCTTTTCAATACCTTTTTTCATGATCATAG
>JBLMZW010000055.1:0-3567 GCA_050259035.1 Chitinophagales bacterium
TTTTAACCTTGTTTTGCCAGCTGGTTTAATTTTTTCGCCAACTGAGATTTCTTTCTGGCGGCTTTATTCTTATGAATAATCCCCTTGCCAGCATTTTTATCTATGATTGATGCGGCCGAAACAAAAATATTTTCAGCGTTGTCTATGTTCTTTTCTGCTATCGCCGCTTCAAATTTCTTAACTTCGGTTTTCATGGCCGATTTTTTAGCGATATTCCTCTCGCGACTTTTTTCCGCAGTCAATACCCTTTTTGCCGGGGTCTTACTTTTTGCCACCTTGACACCTCCTTACCTAAAAAGCGCTAACGAAAAAAGCATACCATCATCCGGCTTAAAACGCAATGGTTGTTGCATAGTTTTTCTGTTATTCACACATTCTAAAAACGTACGATCGGTTGAAGGAGGTGAAGGTGTGCTAGGAACTATTGTTCGTTTTGTGGTTTCGGCTCTAGTCCTGATGCTGGTTTCATGGTTGCTTCCGGGCATCAAGGTGGCGGGTTTTACTGGGGCCTTGATTGCCGCTATCGTAATTGCGGTACTGGGCTATTTAGTGGAGCTGGCTTTAGGAGATCGAATTTCACCACGCAGCCGAGGAATAGTTGGCTTTGTGACCGCCGTAATAGTAATTTACGTGGCCCAGTTTATTATCCCCACTTATCTCAGCGTCTCGTTACTGGGAGCTTTGTTAGCGGCGTTTGTCATAGGTTTGATAGATGCCTTTGTTCCGACCGAGTTGAGATAAAGCAAGGTTTCAGGCAATAAAGTTCCAACGAAGTTGGGACTTTTTTGCTGTTCTAGGCCCGCCGTCCCGGGAATAACAATTAACAAAATTCCGGGGCGGTGGTACTTTTGGGATAAAGAGAAACATATTGGTTAAGGTTTTACTGGTTGTGTTATCGGCCATAATTATGATGGCCGCTGCTCCAGGCCTGGATCTGAGAGTCATGAGCACGGTTCGAGAGAGGGCAGAAAGCAGAGCAAAAATAGTTGTTGGATTATGGGTCATAAGCCCACAAGCAGCTGAAACTCTGGTAGCCTCAAATCTGCCGGGATTCGGAACTAATTCTATTTCAGCTGTCTCTATAACCGACTTGATACGTATTACTGGTTTTGAAATAAATGAGCCTTTTACGGTAATGGCATCGATTATAAAACCTCTTGATTTGGTAAATGATACGGCAATAGCCACTGTGGAGAACCAAGTCAGTTTGGATACGGTATCTGACGATGAGGAACAGCCAACTGATGTAATTGATGGGCCACCGATAGCTATTTATTGCACTCATAATGCGGAAAGCTATTATCCTGATGCCCATACCAGCCGGGCCCAGGACGGAAAGGGATTAATAAACGGGGTGGCGGCCTATCTGGCCCAATCCATGAGAAAAAAAGGTTTTGATGCAGTTTTTGATGGCACTTTGCATGACACTCCAGACTACAATATGTCATACGTGAATTCCAGGAAAACCATCCAGCAATTCATGGAAGAGGATGAATCCTGGGCGGCAATTTTGGATATACACCGCGATTCCATTCCCAACAAAAAGAAACCGGAGGTTGTCACAATCGATGGAAAAAAAACCGCCCGTATATTATTGGTGGTGGGTACAAATCAGCGGCGTCCCAACCCGTATTGGAACCAGAACCTGGATTTCGCGAACCATTTGCAGGATGTAGCACAGCAGATGTATCCGGGTCTGATTGAGGGGGTAAGAATGAAGCCAGGAACCTATAACCAGGATCTTTATACTCCATCGGTACTGGTTGAAGTGGGAAACGATTATAATAGCCTGGATGAAGCTAAACGCGGGGTTACCTGTTTCGCAGATGTTTTAACCCAGGTATTAATGGAAGGAAAAACTGATGCAGATGCAACAGCACAAGATTAAATTGGTGGTTTTGATATTAATGGTATGGGTAATGGCCATGGGGGTTGTTCACCAGAACTATGTCAACTTGACATCGGGTGAAACAAGCCCCCAATTATCATTTAACCATTTGGGCAACAGTTTAATAACCAGGTTCTTAAGTAACGATTCGGCTATAAATAAGGATGTTTTGCGTGGAAAAAGGTTCTTAATAGAGTTATTTGAACCAGGCGGAGAATTGTCCCAGACAATCGGGGACATAAAAGAGAATATACTATCCCCTTAATCATTTCTTCTCGTTTTATTTCATGTAACCTATTGAGGTTAATCTAAAAAGTATTTTTACTAGTGTTGATATTAACACCTTTCTATATTGCCACCCTGTCGGCCCTGCAAATAAGTCGTTTCTAACCTTTCCGAATTAATTCCTATAAACCGAAAACCGCAAGTCTGAATGAGTTATGAGTTATCTTTTCAAGAGCTAAAAATTCCATTTCTTCTAGCCAACCCGTATAAGATGGTGCTTTCCTAATTTGGGTACTAGCCGGGTATAACACTCCCGTTGACGCTAATTGAAGCTCCTATTATAGGAAAAAGAGACCTGTTTTGGGATAAGAGTTTTTCTTATGGCCGGATCTATCTCCCTATTTATGGCTCTTACTGCTTAACAACCTAATTTGGCACGAGGATTGCATTTAAATAAGACAAGTGATTGGAGGAGGTGATTAAATCCCTGAAGCAATATTACCGCAACATCTATAGAAACATTATAGGAAGTAAAAGGAGGGGAAAACGGGATGGATTTCAGACTCACCGAAGAACAGGAAATGATGAGAAAAATGGCCCGCGATTTTGCGGACAATGAGATAGCGCCTTATGCGCAGAAGTGGGACAAAGATGATGTTTATCCCGAAGAGACTGTTAAAAAGATGTTTGAAGTTGGCCTCATGACCGTAGGGATACCGGCCGAATATGGTGGCCCGGGCCTGGATCATGTGGCTCAGAACATTGTCACAGAAGAGATAGCCCGGGGAGATGCGGGGATAGCTACCGTTATGGCGGCCAGTTCACTTCTCGGCCCGGATCCAGTTCTAATAGCCGCCAATCATGAGCAAAAGAAATGGTGGTACGGACTCCAGAATGAAGGCGTTCTTAGTGCTTTCTGCCTCACCGAACCCGGTGCAGGATCTGACGTAGGAGGAATGTCAACCAAATGTCAAAAGGTTGGCGACGAATATATCCTTAACGGAACCAAACAATTCATAAGCAATGGCGGGACGGCAGGTCTATATACGGTATTTGCGACCCTGGACAAGAAAGCGGGACACAAAGCCATATGTGCTTTCATGGTCGATCGCAATTCTCCCGGAATATCTGTCGGTCCCAAGGAAGACAAGCTGGGAATCCGCAGCTCCAACACCACCTCAGTAATATTTGAGGATGTAAAAGTTCCCGCCAAAAACCTGCTGGGGAAAGAAGGAGAAGGCTTTAAAATCGCCATGAAGACCCTCGACATCTCCCGGGCCAGTGTTGCTGCCATGGCCGTGGGAATTGCTCAGGCCGCATTCGAGTCCTCGGCCAAATACGCCCTGGAAAGAATGCAGTTCGGCAAACCAATCGCAAGTTTTCAAGCTATACAAATCATGCTGGCCGATATGGCCCAATATATAGAAGCGGCGAGACTCCTATACCTTGAAGCC
>JBLMZW010000056.1:0-3041 GCA_050259035.1 Chitinophagales bacterium
CAACCTCAAGACTCTCTGCAGTATATAACCCCAGTCTTTTCTCGCCTGTTTTCGTACAAAAGTAAATTTCCATGTCCCGAACAGGTTTTTCCGCCATAATATTTTGTTTTACCAGCTCGCGGTCGGCTGGATCAGCCCACCACCCCATCCCTAATGATGTTCGGCCAATTGCCTCCTCATGACCATAACCGAAAATGTTGCGAAAGGCATTGTTGGCACTAATGTATTTACCATCCTCCAGTCCGGTAATGGTCATTATGATTGGACTGGCATTAAAGGCTTTGGAGAAACGTTCTTCTGATAAATGTAATGCCTTCTCCATCCGTTTGTTTTCGGTAATATCCCGTGAAGTGATTATTATATGTGCTTCACCAAGTATGTCAATTATCTCTGCCGCAAGACTACAAGTCCGAGTCTCACCGGATTTCGTTCTTAGCTCTACTTCAAAGTTCCGAATGATTCCGTTTTCTTGTATTTTTTTTAACATTAAGTCTCGTTGTTGTGAATTAACCCAGACATCCAATTCTTCTGCAGTACGTCCAATGGCTTCATGCCTTTCATAACCTACACGTTCAACAAATGAATTATTAAAGTCGAAATAGCGCCCTTCCTTTAGAGTGCTGATTGTTATTATATCAGGATTATGATGGAAGGCTTTGGAATAACATTCTTCCGAAAAACGTATGGTCTCTGCCATCCGTTTTAATTCTGTAATGTTTTTAGTAACACAAAATAGATGTGGCTCACCAGCGAGCTCAATTATATCCGCTGAAAGAAGTGTTGTCTTGATTTCTCCCGACTTCATTCGGAAGCTGGTTTGCAGGTTACGAATACTACCCTGTTCTTTGACTTGTTTAATTATTTGGTCCTTAGCTTCTGGGACTGCAAATATACCCAGGGAGTCAGAAGAATGTCCAATTACTTCTTCACGTTTATAACCAGTTGCTTTCAAAAAGGTATCATTTACTTCAGTGAAACAATGCTTGCTTAGATTGCTAATAACAAATGTGTCAGGACTAAAATGAAAAGCCTTGGAGAATTTGTCTTCTGATTGAAGCAAGCTAGCTTCGGCATTTCTTAGTTTCTGCCGCATTTCATTTATTTCGTCTATAAGTTGCTCTTTTGTCTTGTTTTCATCCTTCAATCTGACTGCCTCCTTAGTCTTACCTATCCTTCCTAAAATATAATAATCTATTTATTATGGCATATATTATCGAAATTTGTAGGTATATACTAATTAAGCGGCTCTAGCCAGGAACTCTGTTTTATACTGTTGCATTCCATACCAGCACTAGCCTGCTCAATTAACAGACTTGTATATTGCTTCCTAAAGGATTGATAAAAAACGCTGGAGAATAAAGAAGATAGATAAATAAAAAGGGGTAGCTGAGATGGATAAAAAAAGCACTAAGGTCGGCATGTCATTGTATGACTATGAACATTTGAAAGAATGCCAGAAGAACTATAAGGACCTGGTTAACAACATTAAATCAATCGCAAAACCTGCAATTACGGAGGGTCGATCGGTAGAAATTAAAATAGATAAGGCTGCACTAGAGAAATTACTATTCAACTTTATAAAAGATGATCTGGGGTCAGAACATATGGATTTTCCTCAAACAGTTTTTGTTTACAAATAACAATACATGAATCGGCTTTAGGCCGACCTGATATTGATTTTTGAAATGAGGTGGTCAATCATTCAAACAGCGGTTCAATAAGCTCCTTTATCAGCCCGATTCTGTCATTGACCTCCGGCACAAGGAATGAAGCAATCGAGATAACCATTTGCCTCTTCGTGTTGATGTATATCACGTTTCCGCCATCGCCCATTGCAGCATAGGAACGCTCATTTTCATCGATGATCCACCACAGATAGCCATAGGATAGCATGCCCCAATGGCTGTGTGCCCTGGTGCTTTCATCGATCCACCATTCCGGTATGACCTGTTTCCCGTCCCATACTCCGCCATTCAGATATAATTGACCAATCTTGGCCATATCTAAAGGCCTCAGCGCCAGGCCCCAGCTTGCGGTATTCAGTCCCTGAGGGTCAACGACCCAGCCCATAGCGGTTTTCGTACTGCCGAAAGCGATATGCTCTTCCTTATTGCGCAAAACCACATCATGAGGAACATTGATACCAAGCGGTTCGAAAAGGTATTCCGCAGCGAATTCACGTATCGGTCGTCCCGTGGCATTGGCAAGAATGCCTGACAGGATATGCGCCCCGATGATGGGCGAATACATGAATTCTCCGGGCTGTTTATCACCACCCAATGAATCAAGTGCAAATCTCAGCCAGTCTGCACTAAGGAAGAAATCTTCATATGGCTCGATCTCGTATTCATACGAAGCTGTCATGGTCAGCAAATGCCTGATCGTAATGTCCTGCTTGGCTTTTTCGCCCGGATCGACCTTATAATCCGGGAAAAATTCAAGCACCTTCTGATCAACGCTTTTGATAAAGCCTTTGTCAATGGCAATAGCGATCAGTGCGGAGAAAACACTCTTGGTAACCGAGTATACGTGGAGAGCATTATCAGCCGAATAGCCATTGAAGTAGTTCTCATATACCGTTTCGCCGTTCTTTTGCACGACAATACCAGCGATATTGCTATAGTCCGCTCTTATAGCCATTTCAAGCTCTTTTACCTTGTCCCGTTCCATCCAATTCCTCCTTTAACGGTAAAGGATACCCTCGGATTAAGGCTATAATGATTAAAAATTTTTCTCAAGCGCTTTTTTTAAACAGATCTTCATGACCACGTAAGTAGTCACCGTTAGTGGGATGAAAAGCCAAGTAACACTTGGTCTCAACCCGATACGTTCAGGTTCAGCAAATGTGTTTTCAGGGCTGATTGTTGATTACCTCACCGGAAAATATGCTGCTGGTGTGGCTGTGTATGATGATATTGAGAAACAAACACTTGAAATGGCTGATATGATGGCTGAAGGTATATTCAAAAAATTCCTAGCCGGTTTAAGGTATAGCCATTGTGATGACAAAGGGGACGGTTCGAGGTTACTGAAAAGGTAAT
>JBLMZW010000057.1:0-3681 GCA_050259035.1 Chitinophagales bacterium
CGTCCATTTCCGTTCTAGAAAGGTATCCGGTTAGTCCGGCTCCATAACTTCATTTCTTTGGCGGCCTTGACCAATTCATCACGGAAATCAGGATGCGCTATGTTAACCAGGGCTTCAGCCCTGCCCCAGATAGAACGGCCTTTGAAATTGAATTTACCATATTCAGTCACCAGATATTGGACCTGGGTACGAGGAACGGTGATGGCGGCTCCTGGGGTAAGCAAAGGTTTAATCCGGGAGTGCATATTACCGTCTTTATCTAAGAAAGTGGAACTGAAGGCCAGGAAACTCTTGCCGCCCTTCGAATGGAAGGCGCCTACCACAAAGTCTAATTGCCCGCCGGTACCTGAAATTTGCCGCAAGCCGAATGATTCAGAGCAGACCTGACTTAAGAGATCCACTTCTAATATATTATTGATTGAGATCATGTTGTCGTGGCGGGAGACATAGGAAGGATTGTTGGTATAGTCTACGTTATATGAAGCGCACAATGGATTATTGTTTAAAAAATCATAGGTTTCCTGAGACCCCAGGCAAAAAGAATAGGCACTTTTATTTATATCATAGGCCTTTTTACGGTTGGTTATCTTGCCTTCTTTATACATATCCACATAGGCATCGCAGAACATCTCGCTTTGGACACCCAGGTCCTGCAGGTCGGATTCGGCGATCAGTTTTCCAATAAGATTGGGCAAGGTCCCGATCCCTAACTGGATACAAGCTCCATTGGGGATCTCTTCAACTATCAATTCGGCAATTTTTTGTTCGGCTGGAGTCGGCTCCAGTGAGGCTGGTACGGTAAAAACATTCGTGTTGGAACCTTCGATAATGTGATCAATCTCACTGATATGAACGTACTCATCGCTGCCCCCTGGGCATCGTGGCATATTTTGATTTACTTCTACGATTGCGATCTTGGCACTGAGCGCCATACCCCGGTTATGTGAATTAGCCAAACCGAAGTTGAAACACCCGTGTTCATCCATGGGAGCAACCTGCGCACACCATACCTGAGGCCAATAATCCGCATAATCCGGATTACTGGCCATGTTGTTGGCTTCGTGATAATTGAAAGGATTGTGGCAGACCAGCCCATAATCAGAAGCCTTGCGGTCCAGCATGGTAAAGTACCAGCTGAAGTATTGAAAGGTCTTCTGAGAGGTGTCACCCTTGATTACCTCGGGGATCGGAAGAATTGTTCCTGTTCCGCGGATCGATACATTTTCCAAACCGTCATCGACACGCCTTGCCAGAGCGGCGTCGAAGTCCACAGGTTTGGTGGCAAACATTCCATAATCGATAATAGCATTGGATTTAACTAATTGTGCCGCCCCATCGGCACTGATAAGTTTACTCTTGTACTCATGCATATAGGTTCCCAATTGATTTTCCCCCTATCTCTTTATATATCTAAGGTAATTGTTGGACTGGGTTGTCCCCGGCAACAAAACCCATAAATCAATAGAAGAGCTAGAAAAATAAAATGGATACAAAACGGAAGCAGCAGCGAGAGAAGACAACATGTAACAGAAATGGAATTATACAAATAGTGTAGATGAAAACGAAAAATTCTGTCAATACAGAATTTTGCAAAAATAAGAGACTATAGTAGGACAAAAACCCAATTATAGTGATGATGGAATAACATTTGGCGTAAAGGGTTTAACAATAAACAGAATAATATTTGACACTTAATAATACTGATATATTATTTAAGCCTCTTTAGCGAAGCAAACCTATAACAGTTTGCAGCAAAGATCTCTCTGTATTATTGAAGAGATAAAAGGTAAAAAAACAGAAAAGTTAAAAAAGTATAAAAAGTAGAAAAATTCCCAAATGTCTGTTAATATAATTTGGGAGAAAAAAATACCAGTAATACAAAGAGAAGGGAGCGGGATAAATACAGGACCATAAAGACTACAAGCTTATGTGCAATGTGAATCGTCAGCAATTGGCAGTGATTTTAGAGAGATAATTAATTAAAAATATATTGAAAACAAGAGGGGGAGGATCCGAGTGAACAGATATGATGATTATGAAAGCCTGGTTATTGCAGTTGAAGATAACGTAGCATTAGTTAGTATAAACCGTCCGGAAGCTTATAACGCTATTAATGAGCAGGTACTGGAGGAAACCGCGCGGTTCATGGGTCAGGCGGTTGCCGATAATGAGATAAAAGCTATCGTTTTGGGTACCTTTAATGATAAATTCTTTGCGGCAGGTGCGGACATCCGCGAGGTTATGGAAGCATCTCCGTTCGAGGCCGAGCAATTTATCGGCCTGGTGCATACCGGGTTAAAGCGCATCTACCGATGTCCGAAGCCTACTATTGCAGCGGTAAGCGGCCTTACCTTGGGGGGGGGGCTTGAGCTGACCCTAGTTTGCGATTTCAGAATTGCAGCTGACAATGCGATGTTTTCACTGCCCGAGATCAATCTCGGAATTATGCCGGGCGGCGGCGGGACTCAGCTGTTACCTAGACTGCTTGGACCGGCCAAAGCTAAGGAATTGATCTTATTGGGGGATATGATAGATGCCCAGACCGCCTGCAGCATAGGATTGGTCAGTAAAGTTGTTCCTTTTGCTGATCTTAAAGAAGAGGCCATGAAACTTGCGAAAAGGGCAGCACGCAAGCCTCCCGTCTCCTATCGCATGGCTAAGAATTTGATACACAGCAGTATGGATATCGACGTAGCCAGCGGGATGGTAGCCGAGAAAGAGGCCTTTGCAATGCTATTCTCTACTGCTGACCAGCGTGAAGGCATGAAAGCGTTTCTGGAAAACCGCAAACCTGTTTATGTAGGAAGATAAATCAGCAGGTGAAATTCAGCCATCAATAATAAGTGTAATAATGCCGGGAGCCGTGGTTATTTATTAAAGGTCAACAAAAAACACGGCTCCCGCTTTTATTAAAAATCTGATTGATCGTTGTGAATGTAAAGTGAAGTTGACAAAATGCAAGCACAACATTATTATATATGTAAAGCAAGCTTTACAAAGCGGGGTTGACGGTGTGGAGAATCGTTTACGCGAACTACGTGAATTGGCGAATTTAACTCAAGAGGATATTGCCATTCAAGTCGGAGTATCGCGTCAGACTATTATATCTTTGGAAAAAGGAAAGTATAACCCTTCGATATTGCTTGCCTTTAAACTGGCTCGGGTATTTGGCTTGCCCGTAGAAGAGATCTTTGTTTATCAAGAAGAAGGCGAGGGTTAGGTATGAACGCAGATAAATATATCAAGAAACAAATAATTGGATATTCAACAATGACACTGCTTGGAATTATTGCCCTATTAATTGGTTTCGTCTTTGATTATCAAACCCATACCATGAGCGGGATAGCATTCGGATTCATTCCCGCCGGATTAGGTTGCCTCTTGATACTGTTGTACTCAAAGAAGAAACCATCACTACGTCAGAATATAGTTGCTGAATGTGACGAAAGGAGTATTTACATAAGAAATATAAGTGGGTCCACTGCATTTTGGATTACTTATTGGTGGATATTTGCTTTGACTATGCTATCAAATATTATAAATATCACGGTCAATCAAATCTGTATATCTACTCTGATATTTATGGGCGTTATATATTTCGTTATATTTTTCAGGAATCTTGCCCGGAATTAATACAGTAACTGTGGGCAGGGGTGTTGACAACATTGAACAGGTATCAAC
>JBLMZW010000058.1:0-15525 GCA_050259035.1 Chitinophagales bacterium
GTTGTCATGATGCGTTTCGATTCCGGTGAAATCGGTCAGACCATGAGCTAGATTGTATCTTATGGAACCGCTGTCATAGCCGAAAAAGATAGCTAGTTCAATATGGATGGAGGGCAGAACATCGTTTTTATGTTTTGGGGTGGGTTATTAATAATTGGTTTACTCTCATGGTTCATCTGGGATAAAAGATACCGTAAGAACGGCAGTCGGAACCTGCCTTCGGGGTACGTAAAAACCGACGAGGTTTTCATCGACCCTATTGATGGTAAGAAACAACGGGTTTACTATAATCCCGAAACCGGAGATCGCTATTATATAGACGAGGAATAATAAAGGTCCCAGAAATGGGACCTTTTATTATTTAAAGGATTCGTTTCTGCTAACTAAATCAGGCATAACTGTGCATTCCAGTCATCAGATAGTTGACTCCAAAGAAGGTGAAAAGAACCAGAACAAACCCCGCTATAATCAGGAGATTAGAATTTTTGCCCCTCCACCCGCGCTGTCGATGTAGGTGGAGGTAAATGGCATAGATAATCCAGGTTACCAAAGCCCAGGTTTCCTTGGGGTCCCAGCTCCAATAGCTGCCCCAGGCCTGTTCCGCCCAAACAGCCCCCAGCACTATCGACAATGACAGCATAGCGAATCCGAAGGCTATGATTCGATAGATAGAGTTATCTCTGTCCGGTGAGTTTTTACCAGTGAGTTGAATTGCAGCCATCCCCGCTCCCAGTGCAAAACCACTATAGGCAACTACTGCGGTCAGTACATGAACTGTCAGCCAGGGGCTTTTAAGGGCGGGCATTAAGGAGTTGGTACCTGCTTGACCAGTAATTTGAACACATACTATGAGTGAGAGCAGTGAAGCTATCGTCATTACCGCCCCACCTACTATGTTATAACGGCTAATCTTTTCATAGCAAAGATACATTAATACAGTAATGAATACAAAACTCAGTAAGAATTCGTCACTTGAGGCTAAAGGCAGTCGTTGGTTGGTCACAGTCATGCTGATCAGGGCTAATGTGTTGGCAGCCAGGCCGACAACAGCGGAAATAAAACCTACCCGTGCCATTCCTCTTTTTTTGAAACCAGCCCAGTAGAAGACTGCGGCAATTATATAAAATATCCCGACTGCAATAATAAATATTTGATTTATAGCACCCATATATTGAGGCCTCCCTTCTATTTAGACAGTTGCTGCTGTGGCAGCCTCATTTCTCATGTCAGACAGAACCGTACTCTTCTGTAGGCCTATGGGAGTAACGAACAACGACAGACAAACGCCAATCATCAACATCAATCCTCCCGCTATCGTTACGGGCAGTCCCGGGTCTGTCTTAATTTTCAGTACCGAGAACATCTGGGTCCCATTGAATCTAACGGTAACACCCTTGTCGATGGCTACTTCTTCCCCAAAACGGGCGGCTCCTATTCCCAGCAGTTTGCCTTTTTCATAGACGGAAAAGATTACCCTGGGGTTATCTGGGCGCAGGGTTTTAGAGTTCATCCCATATCTAGGATCAAAATTGGGAATATATTTATATACCTTTACTGTCCTTTGTGTACCAGGGAACGTAAGCCCATTTCCTTCTGCCAAAATCCGCTTGGTTTTATCGGTTCCGTATTCACTTTCAGCTTTGATTAGGTATCCGAAACTTTCCTGATAGGCTTTTACTTTGCCATATTTAAGAGGGTGGTTGACACTTATGGTGTAAGAGGATTGTTTTCCTTGTTCCAGCACCCTTATCCGGGAATAATACTGAGATGGCGAACCATCGTTATTATATTCAATTTTAAATTTATCCAGTTTTATGGCTAAGATCTTATCAGTCTTGATCCAATCCGAAACCAAACCGGGCTTGCCTTCAACGATTGTCATTTGGGCGCTTTGACCGTAAATAGAATTTAGGGCCCCTCCTAAAAGGATAATTAGAATTCCAATATGGAGCAGTAGAATTCCGGTCGGCCTGACCAAAGGCCGATTTTGGCCACGGCTTTTATTGAGCTTTTTAATGAATTTCTTAACCTGGCTCCCGCTGCACAATGCCATGTTAATAAAAAGAAGCAGGATCAATACCTTAAAGAAGGTAGTTCTCGAAAAAATATCAGGCCATAAACCACTGCCCAGTGCAGAAGTCAGACCGATTAATCCCAGTAAAATTAAGCCGGTTTTCATTGAGCTAAAAAAATTGTACAGTTTCATTAGCATGGTTATTTGTCCCCTCTCGAAAACCCCAGATATCTGAAAGCAAGGGGGCTTTTGCCCCCTTTTTATAGACTAGATATATTAACTGTTATTCTATTAAACCTTATTTAGCCCAGCCGCTATCAAGGTTCTGAATCCAATTAAACTGATGGCATTCTGAACACATAGGCTTTGACTGCTCATGCATGCTATGGCATACCGTGCAATCTTGTTCACCGTTATGTGAGTCATGCGGGTTGGACTCTGTAAAAGCTGTTTTGGTCATTGCTTCCTCGAAAGTGGCCCCTTTGGGTGTTCCAATGCCTGAATCTGAATGACATTTAAGGCAGAACTCTTTTGAAACCTGGAGTTTATCGATTGGTGTGTTGTAATCTCCGGTTATGAACTTAATGCCTTCCTGAACCTGAGTAGATATTGAGCTTTCATGACATTGATGGCAGGTCACTTTAGCGGCGTGTTTATGAGCCAGAAGATTACCTTGATTCCAGGACTCATAATACGGTTTCATTATATGGCAGGTTGCACAAAAGGCCGGGCTGTCACTGGCTTTTACCAGGAACATTCCACCACCGGCTCCTATCACGACCATTGCTATCGCAATTATAACCAAGGTCTTTTTGTTAAACAGCCTTTCACGTAACCCTTTTCCTGGTTTATCATTCGCAACCATTAATAATGACCTCCAATACTATCCTTAATAATTTCATATCCTCAACTGCAATTATTTTATTTAGATGGTGGACACTAATCCTTTGCTTCCAACTGGTTTCACCGTTACGTATAAATTCTAATGCATCACTTTAGATAATTCTGCTGTGGTATCATCTAGTTTTCCCCAAGAAGATTTGTAGCGGCATACACAAGTCTCTCAAACCGGCGCGGTATAGCCTCTCGCCAACCACTTATGTAGTACCATCTAATTTTCTTACTGCAACTTTGTAGCTGCCTCCACTCGAATATAGAATTTTCCGACTATATGATTGAGACAGAACGATTGAGGCCGTGAAGTTCTATGGCAATTTTCGAAGACTTACTGTTCACAAAGAAAGGGGAGAAACTATATGAGTTCTGAAGATGTTAAACCGGAAGGCACCGAAAAAAGCGGTATTACCAGGAGAAAGTTCCTTCAAGGTTCTGCTATAGGTGCCGCAAGTGTTGCTGCAGCAGGTCTCCTAGCAGGATGCGGTGGCGATACGACTACAACTGACAAAGGCACCGCCGGAGGTGCAGGCAAAAAGTGGAGCTGGGAAACCAAGCCTGATCCTATCCCGGAATCGGAAATCAAAAAAACTGTTAACACTGAAGTTTTAGTAATTGGTGCTGGACTAGCTGGTACCGTGGCTGCATTATCCGCGCGTGAAGCCGGTGCGAAAGTAACAATTATTGAAAAGAATAATACGGTCGCTTTCCGCGGAGGCCATATTACAGCCTTTAACAGCAAATATCAACAGCAAATGGGAGTTAAGGTCGACTACCGTCAGGTGGTCAGAAGATGGATATACTGGGCTCAAGGTCGAGTCAAAGAAGATATGCTCTGGCTTTTCGCCCATAAGAGTGGAGCGTGTTTTGACTGGGTTATGGACCAGGTGACTCCCAGAGGGCTGAAGGTAGCTTTATGGGATGGTTATTTTAAAGGCCCTGATTATACTGAATATCCGGTTACGCACTTCTTCTACAAAGATGGTACCAATTTTATTTATACCAACGGCAATATTGAAGGAGCAGGGAATGCCGTTCTTCTGCCGGTCCTGGAGGAGATCATAAAAGAAAAGGGTATCAAAATTGACTATAAAACTCCTGCGGTTCAGTTTGTCAGGGAAGGTGATGGCCCGGTTACGGGAGTAATCGCTGGCGACAAAGGCAACTATACCAAGTACAATGCCAGCAAAGGTGTAATAATCGCCACCGGAGACTATGCATCCGATAAAGAGATGGTCGAATGCTATGCGCCCTATGCTTTAGAAATGGACTCTCAAATTTACTTCCCCAACAAATGCAATACCGGTGACGCTCACAAAATGGCCATGTGGGCCGGCGGCGCCATGCAGCAGGTAGTGCCTCACGCAGGGGTAATTCATCTTGAAAGTGGAGCCAACAGTTATGGTTTCCTTCATGTAAACGGCTTAGGCTTGCGTTATAAGAATGAAGACGTGAATACCCAATCCAAGAGCGTAACTAAGATCTATCAGCCTAAGAAAATTGCCTGGACGGTCTATGACGCGGATGGACTAAGTCAGGTAAAAAATCAGATTGACAACGGTTTGGGCGGTGGTCTGTTCTTTGGTCAGACTTTCATGCGCATGGGCGCAAAATTTGATCTAAAGGCCGAACAGGACATTCTGGATATGCACGTGAAAAACGGCAAAGTAGTCAAAGCTGATACCCTCGAAGAATTGGCCAGAAAAATGAAGGTTCCAGTAAAGAATTTTATAGCTACTGTTAATCGTTATAATCAAGTGGTTGCAGCTAAGAACGACGAGGACTTTGGTAAACGCGTCGCATTGTTGACTCCGATTGTTAAACCTCCATTCTATGCTGGAAAACTTTTAAGCACGATTCTGACTATGGTCGGAGGGTTACGCACGAATACCAACCTGAATGTTTTAGATGACAATGACAAGCCTATTGAACATCTGTACGTGGCCGGATCCGCAGCCGGGGATTTCTTTGCTAACGATTATCCTACCATTTGTCCTGGTATAGGACATGGCCGCTGCATAACTTTCGGACGTTTAGCCGGATTAATTGCAGCAGGAAAATCTTTAGATGCTGTTCCGTCATTAAAAGTGTAACAGCTGGTTTAGAAACATTCCCCCAAGTTCAATATAATAGGGAGCTCATTTATTGAGCTCCCTATGTCTTAATTGATGGATATTTATCGACGGGATGCCATGTAATACCATGGATTCTGGCTTCTTTCTGAGATACCATTCAGACGGAGAAAATTGCCTGATCAAAAGGTTAAAGCCGCTGCTCAAATTGGTTTTTATATATGTTGAACTGAGGGTGAGTTTATGCCAAAGGATGTTAAAACCGGATACTTTTTATTAGAAGGTATGCTGGACGGCGGACTTGATTTTGTTGGTTCATTTATAAATAAAAAAATTGAGCACTCTGTTATAATCACCGATGCTGTCGGCAAGATATTCTACCCGGATATCTCACAGGGTTCGTATAAGGTTGGCGATGTGCCGGTTGATCTAGTTGATAATATTTATCATGATCCTTTAAAAAACTGCTTTTATTACTGCATCCGCCATAACCATAACAATGTTGCCTATATAATAATTGAAAACTTGCCTTCAGATATGATAGAGCGAGTCGTTTCTGTCTTGGCCCAAAGTGAACTGGCGTTAAAATATCATTTTTCTATGTTAAATAAAGAAAAGCAAGATTTTGGAGAAAGTCTGTGGGAGCATTTCTTCCTGACGCCAGGTGCAGACATTACTGACAGGCTAAAACTATATGAACAAAACATGGACGTCAATAATTTCTACTATGTCTCTATTTTGGAAGTAGATGAGGGTACATCTGATCTGGATTGGAATGCGCTTAGATCAAAGATCTGTGAATTTCTTAATAGATATCGTTCAGAGTATGTCAGCTCGATTATAATTCCCGGTCGCCTGGTAACCATTTTACGGGGTACTATACAAGATGATTCGGCGGGTGCAGAATCCGATTGGCCTGGAAGAGAAGCACTTGAAGCGGCCAAGGAGTCTATTGAAACCATTTTTAAGATTAGTGTTTCTATGGCTTTCGGAAGGATGTACCGACCTTCGGGTTTGGTAAGAAGTTATCAGGAAGCCTGTATGGCGGCCGCCTTACCTAGATTAATGGGTAAAACCAATTTTACTCAATCTTTTTCGCAGTTGGGGGTATTTACCGCCCTATTTTCGCTTGATATAGAAACCTTGAAAAACTATTGCCTTCAAGCTTTGGGTAGAGTAATAGAATACGATGAGAAACACGGCACTGATTTCTTATGTACCATGAGAATTCTACTTGATAACGAATGCAGCTGGACAACTACTGCAAACCAACTATATGTGCATGTGAACACGGTCTATTATCGAATGGTCAAAGTTGAACGACTCTTAAATGTTAATTTTTCTTTATTTGAAGTTCGTCTATACCTTTTTACAGCCATCAAGGCATGGGATACTCTTAAAGCATGTAGATTTATAGACTAAGTTTTGGTCTGTTCGAACCTACAAGAGGAACCCGCGAAAGAATGATGTTTTTATGGGGGATGATTAGTAATGATATCTAAAGGTAGAAAATGGAGTTGGGAAACTCCGCCGCCTCCTATCCCCTCAACTGAGATTAAAAGGATTGTTACAGCTGATGTAGTCGTAATTGGTGCGGGTCTGGCTGGAATGGTGGCCACTTTAGCAGCTCAGGAGGCAGGGGCAACCCCCATATTGATTGAAAAGAATGGCACTTTTTCCGCACGGGGCTATCATAACACCGCCTTTGGCAGCAAACTGCAGGGTAAATTGGGCATTAATATCAACTACCGCAAGGTTGTCAGAGACTGGATCGCCTGGGCTCAGGGAAGGCTTAATGAGGATTTGCTTTGGCTTTTTGCCAAAAAGAGCGGGGCTTGTATGGATTGGTTAATAGACATCGCCGAAGCGGGCGGAATGTCGGTTGGCATATGGGACGGCTATTACAAAGGCCCCGAATACACAGAATATCCAGTTTGCCACCTGTTCTATGTGCCAAATAAGCCGATCGATTCGTGGAATTATAATCTGGGTAAAATTCTGGAGAAAACCATCATAGATAGAGGAATTCAAATTCATTATAACATGCCTGTGGCACGACTTATTAAAGAAGGCGATGGCCCTGTTACAGGCCTTTATGCGGGTACACCGGGTGATTATACCCAGTATAACGCCAACAGCGTAATCATTACTACGGGTGATTATTCAGGCAACTCAGAAATGCTTGAGAGGTATAATCCTTTTGCACTCCAGGTTGACGCGCAGCTGTATTTCCCGCAATCATCAAATTTAGGAGAAGGGCATAAGCTTGCCATGTGGGTAGGCGGCGTCATGCAAAAAGCTGAACCCCATACCGCAGTAATCCATTTAGAAGCGGGAGCGATGAGTTATTTCTTTCTCCATGTTAATGCTGAAGGAAAACGTTTTAAAAATGAGGATGTCAACGCCCAATCAAAAAGCTGCTCCAAAGAATATCAGCCGGGAGGAATAGCTTGGACAGTATATGATTCTAATGGTCTGCTTGATATTCAGAAAAGAGTCCAAGAGGGAATTGGCGGAGGCTTATTCTGGGATCAAATGCATCGGCTTATCGGTGAGAATTGGAATATTGAAGCTGAGCAAAAACTGCTAAATGAACACATCAAAGCTGGTAAAGTAGTTACCGCGGGTACCATAGAAGAACTCGCCCAAAAAATGAGGGTTCCAGTTGAAAATTTCAAGGCCACAGTAGCCCGCTACAATGAATTAGTGGCCATGCAGGATGACCCCGATTACGGAAAACGTCCCGAACTGCTGACCGCTATTGAAAAACCTCCTTTTTATGCGGGAAGGTTATTAAGTACAATGCTGACAGCCTCTGGAGGATTGCATACTAATACTAATTGTGAAGTGTTGGATATCAACGATAAGCCTATTGGAAATTTATACGTAGCAGGATCAACGGCGGGCGACTTTTTCGCTAATGATTATCCCACCATATGTCCCGGAATCGGGCATGGTCGCTGCATTACTTTCGGGCGTATTGCCGGAACTCTAGCTGCCGGAAAATCTATCGATGAGGTAATTCCGTCAAAACCAATCTAATGCATAGTACAACCAGATGAAAAAGTTTGCCTGAACGATAATAATACTAAGAATGGGTTATTCCCTCACTAAACATTTTAATTCCTTTGGAGCAATCCATAGGAATTTTTTATTAGGCCCAGGTGTTAGTTATTTCCAATAAGAATTGTACTGTTATATGGCTATTGGTTCATGGGACAGCAGCTTTCACATTTGAAGCAAAAATATTGGAACCCGATAAATTGGGCCTGGTACATGGTCCAGAAATCCTCGCTGAAAAACATTTTTTTCTGTTCTTCCGGGCTCTTATCCACGAACTTGGCCCAGAAACCAACAGTTTTTCCTAATCCATAAGGTTGGGAAACCTTAAGACATTTCGTAGGATCGGTTTGACCCTCCACATCCAGAGCTCCAGCCGGGCAGTTTTCTACGCAAATATTACACTGGTTGCATATTTCATCAGAGACTGGCGGATCCGAAGACAGCTCCAGGTCGCACAGGATGGCGCAGAACAAGACCCGGGATCCAAACCGGGGATGAAGTACCAGATTGTTACGGCCGAATGCTCCGAGACCCGCTGCCACTGCAGCGTGGCGCAGGGATACATCGGATACAACCCCCATTTTCCCCGGGCCCATATCCAGAGGATATGAAAGCGGAACACTCATGGCCCGGGCCCCGCATTCTCTTTCTAAAAACCTTGCTAGCTTAAAATTAACTGAACGGCCATACTCCATTATATCCAGGCGGCCCGCCATAGCTATCCGGGGATTTGGACTATCGGTATGGGCGCCCTCCCTGATGGCTCCTACCACCAACGACTTAACCTCGGGAAAAAGAGTCTTAATCTCTGGCGTTCTGGGACTTTGATAATCATCTATACTGGCGAAGCCCACATCATCAAGGCCCAAACTTAATGCATACTCGCGAATCTTCTTTTTCATTTCAGGGACCTCCTCTCACCATTCGAACTTGAATTCCAGATAAAATGAAATCAGTTCCTAAAAGTATCTACGCTGTGACTTAAGTTTTCTAAATCTTCTTCGAAAGACTCCGCATTCATCAATAAGCTTTTTTTCAGGTGGTTATTGAAATCAATTGCGATCAGGCCTGCTGCCTTAGCTATTTCACGGCCCTTGGGAGTAATAAAAACCTGCAGGCTCCTGCGATCCTCGGGATCCTCTTTTCTGACCACCAGACCTTCCTTGACCAGACGATCCGCCAGACCCGTCACTGATGGACTGTCAAGCTGTACGGCGGAAGCGATGTCCTTAACCCCCCTTCCATCCTGCTCCATCAGATAGAAAAGAACGAATGATTGCCCCAGTGTAATGCCCAACTCATTAAACCGATTGTTATACAGCCGGGCTATCTTCCTCGACAACGAACCTAATTGAAAACACAAGAAATCGGTAAACGAATCCAAAAACTACTTACCTCATTTCCTAAATATTTATATGCTATTAATTTATATGTTAATAATTTATATATTAAATAGTCAAGGGGGTGGTGAGGTTAGATGTTTTCTTATAATGCAATTGGGGAGGAATTTAAAGTAACACAAGGGAATGATATAGACGTGAATGAGGCCTAAGGGGGTACATGCGTTGGAACGCAAGGGAAGAATAATTATCCTGGCCTGCCTGGTTATTATAATAGGAATTTTATTTTTAAGGCAGTCTGTAAGGGTCTATCATAGCTTTCATGAACTACGCCGTCCCGGGCCGGAGACACGGCAAATGGGCGATAAACGTATAAATAAGTGGATGACACCCAAAGAGGTGGCAGCACGGTATGACGTACCGGTTAATCAAGTTTTCCAGGCCTTAAACATTAAACCGGCTAAAGGAGACGAGAACCTACCTCTGGAACAAATAGAGGTTAAATATCATTTATCAAAGGAAGAAATACGAAAAGGGTTAGATAGTCTGGATAGACCAGGACCACAAAAGGAATCTCACCACCATGAATGATATTTTGCCGCAATTAATTGTCTACTTGAGAGAATATGGACTGTGGCTATTGAGTTTGGCCATTATTTTGCAGTGCAATGGTATACCAACCGGCGCAAATCTAATGGTAATGGCGGCAGGTGCATTTTCCTTCGCAGGAGAATTAAACATTTTTACTGTAAGTCTTACTGTACTTGTCTCCAATGTTACGGGAGACCTGAGCGGTTATTTTATATGGAAATATCTCGGCAGATGGCTTTTTAGGAAACTACCGCATCTCGAACAACGCCTCAATGCCAGTTTAAAAAGAACCAACAGCTCGTTCGAACGATACGCATTCCTGACGGTGGTTTTTACGCGCTTCCCCATATCAACCTTAACACCTGTAATTAACATTATGGCGGGCACTACCGCCTACAGATTATCTGGTTTTATACCGGCGGATGTTATCGGCGAAGTCATGTGGACCTCATTTTATTTGGGTATTGGCTACTGGTTTGGTGACGCCTGGGAGGAAGCGAGTGCTTTGCTATCCCAGTTTAGTCAGTGGCTCCTGTTGGTAGTGGCTTTGATTATTGTGTTCTATATATTTACCAAACAAATCAAAAGGAAAGATATAGGTGAGGATGAGTTCAGTGGGTAATTAAGAACAAAAGATATAAGACCAGAAATCTCGAGAGGCTGGTTTTTCCTTAACGAAAAATACGGCCTCTTTTTTATTGCATTCAGCTAACTTTAAGCTGCCGTTTAAAATCTTTTAAACCTTCTTTTATCAGCATGTAAAATTTAACGTTTATCCTAAACCTAGTAAATTTAGTACCGGTTACTTTTTAGGAAGGAAGTGAAGAAATGAAAAAACGTAAAGTCATAATTTCGATCGTATTTACTCTGTTGCTTTTATTAATGACGACGACTTCTGCCTTCGCCTGGGACGATTGTAAAAAGGGTGAGGTAAACTGCACTCGCCCATGCGGGGATTATGTGGATACAAACGGCAATCAGATTTGCGACCATTCGGAGTCTGAACCCCAGTCAGACAGTCTGCTATCTAATACACCGTTCATGCTGGCCTTGGGGACCGTAATAGTTGGAGGAACCGGACTTCTTATACGTAAAAGAGGCGACTGAAAATGATTAAGATTCGGAAGCAAAAGTGGATCCTTCTGATCGCACTCATATGTATGTTGTTGGTGGTAACCCCGGCCTTCGCCGGGAACTACTGCCCTAAAGGCAAAGTCAACTGTATGCAGCCATGTCGTGATTATATGGATACCAACGGCAATGGTATTTGTGATCTCTCGGAATCGAGTACAGGGACTTCCGGGTCTAATTATGGAATGGATGAACCCGAAACATATTACCCGGGTGACTCAGACACCTATTACGAAGATACCATGCCAACTTATCAGGAAGAACTGAATACCAATGATTCATACCCTGTGGAGACGACAGAGTCAACCAGTGATACCAATACAACTGATTCCGAGTCTGCATCCTCAGAAGTAACGGAATCAACTGACAACAATAATGCTGCCGACGAAAGCATTGAAACCTCTAAAGTCCGGGATGATGGTGGGGAGAGTGAAGCCTCTGGTGATTCTGATACAGAATCAATTGAGGAACAAACCAGCACTGAAAACACTGAAGATAGTCAGGGAATCCTGGCAGCATTGTTTGACCCACAGTTTCTGGTTTTACTTTTGCTTCTGGTATTGGCCCTGGTGGCTGTACGGCGCAAACTGCCCTGGTATATAAGACTGCTTATTCTGGCGGCAGGCCTGGGCTATCTGGGTTTTTATCTTAAAGGGTGCATCTGCCCGGTAGGAGTACTGGCCAACCTTCCTCTGCGATTGCAGGGAATAATCGCAGGTGAGTTTAATTTGTGGCTGCTCCTTTTCCTGGTGCCAATCGTTTTCGCGATTTTTGCCGGGCGGATATTTTGCGGTGGGGTTTGCCCCTTTGGAGCGGTACAGGAATTCATGTTTAAACTGGGCACCAGGTTGGGTCTAAATAAGGCTAGAGCGGGATTGGAATCCGTTTCCTGGCTAAAGTATCTAAAATATATATTCCTGTTGGCGGTACTGGTTATCACCCCTCTGACCGGTGTTATCTGGTGGTGCAAAATTGATCCCTTTGGCTGCTTGTTCAATTTATCGGGTACCTGGTATGCATCAATACTCCTGATTGTACTGCTTGCCTTATCAATGTTTATATCCCGGCTCTGGTGCCGATTTATCTGCCCCTATGGCGCACTCCTGGGGATCGTTGCGAAGGATGCCGGTTGGTTAAGCGGCACTTCCGGCGGCCCGTCCATCGATAAAGAAGTTTGTAGAAAATGTGGCAGATGCGAGAAGAACTGTCCGGTCGCCGCCGTTAAAAAGGGAGTTATCGACGAAGCGGAATGTATCAACTGTGGCAACTGCAGCAAAGAGTGCAAACTTGGTGCTGTTAGAGCATAGAACCTTTAAATATAAATTTTAAAAGGATGGCGAATGAAATGAACAAAATGAAAATGATTCTTTTAAATGCGATTCTCATTGGTGGGATTACCTTCTCGGCAGTAACTGCTTTTGGTGACAACCAGAGCACTGAGGCGAGCCAAACTACAAATCTTAAACAGAACTCAGTTACTGTTTCCAGTTCGGATGATGAATTAAGCTACACCACTGCCGCCAACCGTAACGGCTCCACTGATGCCAGCGGAGGATGCTGCGCCAACTGCGGTGCCTGCAGCGGGAAATGCGTTATCAGTAAGTAAATAATATCCGAACTGTCCCTCTTGATTAAGCCACTTTGGACCTGGTTCCAAGGTGGCTTTTAACTTCTATGTTAAATCGCAAGTGATCCAATCTTTAGCTTTTGTAAAGACTATGTAAAAAAAGTGTTATGTTCCATTCATTTTGCCATTCCCATGATATATTTAAGTTAACTTAGATAGATACCGGGGGCTGCGGAAATGCAAGCAAGAATTCTGGTGGTCGATGATGAGGAATCTCTGGTCAGGTTAATAACTTACAACTTAAATCGGCAGGGTTATGAAACCATAACCGCCTTCGATGGCGATGAGGCATGGGACAAAGTACTAATAGAGTCACCTGACCTTATTATTTTAGACCTGATGATTCCAGGACGGGATGGTCTGGAATTATGCCGACAGATGCGCGCGGAGAAGATCTTTACTCCGGTTATCATGTTAACCGCCAGAGATGACGAGATAGATAAAATCCTGGGGCTGGAAATAGGAGCCGACGATTATATGACCAAGCCCTTCAGTGTTCGGGAACTAATGGCCCGGGTCAAAGCTATCCTAAGGCGACAGCGACCCAAAGCTGAGGCTAAGACCGAACCTATAAATGCCGGATATATTACACTTAATCCGGAAAACTATGAAGTATTAGTAAGAGAAAAACATATCGACCTGACTCTGAAGGAATTCGAGCTACTGGAAATTCTGATTCGTAATCGGGGTAGAGTTTTAAAACGAGATTATTTGTTAAGTGCACTCTGGGGTTACGATAGTAGTGCCAATACCAGAGTTCTGGATGTGCATATCAGCAACTTACGAGATAAATTAGGTGCCGATAATGAATTCATTACCACGGTCAGGGGAATAGGTTATAAATTCGAGGATAAATGAGATGTTTAAATCATTTAAGTGGAAACTTGTTCTTTCCTTCATAATACCAATACTATTGCTGGTACTGATCATAGGTTTGACGGTAGTAAAAGTTGTGGACCATTTTTATTTGCAGCAAATTGAGCAACAGCTTATAAATGAAGCTCGTTTGATTGCTGCTCAAACCCAACCTTCCGATTATTATGAGCATTCTTCGGCATTGGCAGAGATTGTGGCTGAGGCGGCTAAAAACTCCAGAGCACGGGTCACGCTAATAGCTGCCGATGGGACAGTTCTCGCTGATTCAGATGAAGATCCCAGCCAAATGACCAACCACTCAAACCGACCTGAGGTTCATGCCGCGCTTTTAGGCCAAACAGGCTCGATTACCCGGCAGAGTTCGACCTTGCATATAAGAATGAAATATGCGGCTGTTCCGGTGAAGCAGGACTCACGAGTTATAGGTGTAGTGCGATTGGCCTTGCCATTAAGCTTTATCGATGCATTGCTGAACAGACTCTGGTGGATTATTCTGGCCATTATGGGGCTGGCCGCAATCCTCGCAGCATTTGTAAGTTATCGTATGGCCACCCGGCTGGCCGAGCCAATCATTGATCTTACCGAGGTTGCCGATTCGATTACGCAAGGCAACCTGAAAGGCCGTGTTTATTATGATGGCGAGGATGAAATCGGCACTCTGGCTGGTGCAATGAATACCATGGCCCAGCGGCTGGAGGAAAAAATCGGCGAACTTACGGATACCAAAGCCCGGCTGGAATCAATCCTGGCGAACTCGGTTAACGGTGTAGTATTAATGGGAACAGACCGGCACATCCTTACTATAAATAATAGGGCCTGTGAATTGTTTTCAGTAGATAAAGAATCAGCATTAAATCGTCATCAACTGGAGATAACCCATAGCTATGCCATTAACGATGCCATAGAGCAAGCCTTAAGGGAAGAACGGGATGTCCAGATGGAATGCATTCTTCATATCCTGGGGGAAAAGATAGTACAGGTTTATGCAGTTCCAGTTCTCAGTCAAACAGGCAATCTCGAAACTATATTGCTGGTCTTAAATGATATTACCGAGCTTAAACGGTTGGAAACAATACGGAAAGATTTTGTGGCGAATGTCTCCCATGAGCTGCGCACTCCCATGGCGGCTATCAGCGGGTTTGCCGAAACCTTAATGCAGGAGAACGCCGAGAATGAAACCGTTTACGAGTTTTCACGCATTATCCATGATGAGGCCACGAGGCTTTCCCGACTGGTTAATAGTTTATTGGAGTTGTCCCGGGTTGAAGCCGCGGACCCTGACTTGAAACTGACTTCATTTAATATGTATGAGGTCATTACTGATACGGTAACCAAGTTGGAACAGCAGACAAAAACTAAAAATGTAATTATTGACTTGGAGTTGTCAGCCCAGAATAGCGAAGTTCAGGCTGATCGGGACCGTATTGATCAGGTTATGATAAATATTCTGGATAATGCCATTATGCACAGCCCTGAGAACGGAACGGTTAGGATATCTCTTAGCAGTACCTCCGATGAAGTTGAGGTAATAGTTGCCGATGAGGGCCATGGAGTCCCGGATGGAGAAGAAGATCGCATTTTTGAGCGCTTCTACCGAGTGGATAGATCTCGCTCCCGCAAGGCTGGAGGTACCGGTCTGGGGCTTTCGATAGCCAAGCATATTATCGAAGTGCATAAAGGGACCATAGGCGTTAAGACCAACGATTCCGGAGGGGCGAGCTTCTATTTTACACTGCCTTTAAAACAGGGACTTTGATATTTACACTTCTTTTACAATTCTTATACCCAATCTTTACAACCGCATAATTGGGGGTTTACATAGTCACTTTAAAATTAAACTGAAAATAAAGTTATTGGAGGTTTGATTGATGAAAAGACGATTGCTGGGAGTTTTCTTGGTCTTAGTACTTATTGGCT
>JBLMZW010000059.1:0-3300 GCA_050259035.1 Chitinophagales bacterium
GGTTAAGTACCCGGGCGGTGGAAACTACGCTTATTACAGCGGATGTCAGCCGGAATAAAAGGCGCAAGGTGGTGGACAAACTAGCGGCAGTATATATCCTGCAAGGATACCTGGACCGATTGGCTAACACGCGGAAACCCGATTAAGAAATTAATCCAACGTTGACAACAGAAGTCGGAAAAAACTACAATAATACAACAGTCTTAGAATTGAGGTGGATATTTTGACGAAGAAAAAGGATGACCTGGAACCCAGTTGCGGTTGCGGTTGTGGCCATGAACATGAACAGGATCTTGATTGCGATTGCGGGGAAGAACATGGTGAGGATGAGATTTTAATTCTGGTAGATGAAGAAGGGGAAGAACACCCTTTCGAACTGGTTGCAGAATTAGAAATTGAAGACCAGCTTTATGTTGTTGTATGCCCGTTGGATGAAGAATATGATGAAGATGATGAAGACGAGCCCGAGGTATTAATCCTGAAAGCTATATTTGATGAAGAAGGCAATATGTCGTTATCAGACATTGAAGACGACGAGGAGTGGGAGAAAGTAGCCGATGCCTGGCAGGAACTGGTTGAAAACGAAGATGTACAGTAAAGAAGCCTAACGGCTTCTTTTACTTTAATTATTACTACTATCTTTAAACGATAAATAATACATTTGAAGGAAACAAGCTGTCATCTAGTACCTCATGTTATTGGAGGGATAACTTTGAAAAACGACAGGCTTAAAATCCTGTCTATTGCGTCTGCAACTCTGATACTATGTGTGGTAATTGGCGTTGGGGCGTTTTTTTATGGCAAAACAGGGAACGGTTATCCTTCGGGAACCCTGGTTAACGGAATAGACATCAGTAAAAAGAGTCAGACCGAGGCAGCAGTCCTTCTGGGTAAAAGCCTGCCTTCCCCGGCTAAGCTGGAATTCGCCTTTACGGGGGGTAAAGGTACCAGTATTATTAGCGGAAGAGACCTGGGAGCTGAACTGGAAACAGGTAAGTTTTTAGAAGACTTGATGAAACGGGAAAAAGACAGGACTTTTTGGGAACGGGTGAATCAACCCCGGGGAAGAAACTACCCTCTAAATATTAGAATAAAGTATGATCGCCAGAAATATGACCGCATTATGACCAGAGTATGTGCTGATTTAGAGAAGCAGCCATTAAACTGTAAGATAAACTGGGAGCAAAACGGATCTTTTCAGATATTACCCGGTGAAGATGGAATCCGAATCGATCGGGAAAAAACATTTTCCTGCTTACCGATACTATATCAAGGTGCCAATCGTTTAAAAGTACCGGTTGTCACACTTATTGAACGAACTCAAGTGGGGCGGCAGGAAGTCGATAATATGATTCCTCTGGCTACATATTCCACCCGTTTTAACCCGGGTAAAGTCAACCGGACTTTCAATCTCTCCCGGGCCGCGGCGGCATTAAACGGTATAGTGGTTCCGGCCGGAGGTGTTTTTTCATTCAATGGATCGGTTGGACCGCGTGAGGCTGACCAGGGTTACCGTGAAGCTATCGTAATACAGCAAAATAAATTCACTAACGGGATGGGCGGAGGAGTCTGCCAGGTATCCACCACATTATATAACGCTTGTCTTCTTTCCGATTTGCAGATTCTTGAGAGACATAATCATAGTGTGGCTATAACTTATGTCCCGGCCGGCTTGGATGCGACTGTAGCATATAAGACCAAGGACCTGAGATTTAGGAATAATACCGGAGGCCCCATAATTATAAAGGCTTTAGTATCTAAAAGGGATCTAAAGATTACGATCTTGGGACCGTCTGAGCATAAGAAAAAAGTAACCATCAAAAGAGAGGTTAGTTCCGTAGTCAAGTATAAAGAAATTCGTAAGCCGGAGCCGACTCTCCCGATAGGTAAGCAAAGAGTGGAACAGGAAGGCACTAATGGCTGCCGGGTTAAATGCACCAGGCTAGTTTACGATGAAACCGGTTCTCTTATTAGAAAAGAGGGACTTTCTATAGATACTTATAAGACTCTAGATAAAATAGTTATGGTAGGAACAGCTGTTGGAAACCAGGATTATCCAATACCACCACCGGTAATTGAGGATGAAGAACCGGTATTTCCCGCGACTCCCATAATAGAGAGTCCGCCTGTTGACATTCCGGAGGAAACCACACCTCAGGATAGTGGAAGTGGAGGACAATTAGATGAGCCACAATTATAAAAAGATAGGGATATTTCTATTTATCTTTCTGATATTTATGGCTGGATTAATTACAATACAGGCGAAATCGTATTTTACTCCGGTGAACCCATCGGACTCAACTATAAGAGAAATAGAAATACCGCAGAATTCTTCGACTGCTGAGGTAGCTTCCATCCTGAGAAATCAGGGTATAATTAAGAACCAGGAAATTTTTATTCTATATTGCCGGATAAATGGGTATGATGCACGTCTTAAAGCAGGTCTTTATAACTTCAGACGCAATCAGTCACTGGCGGAAATAGTCGATGATCTGGTTGCCGGAAGAATCGTCACTGATACGGTTACTATCCCTGAAGGGCTAACCCTTGAAGATATTGGGAAGGTTCTTGAAAATCAAGGCTTTTGTTCGCAGGAACAATGGAAGGATGCGCTGGTCGGGGATTATGACTATTCATTTCTAAAAGATATCCCCCAACGAGAAAATCGCTTGGAAGGTTTTCTTTACCCGGATACATACCGTATAAGGAAAGGCTCTACGGCTGAAGAAATAATTGATATTATGCTTAAACGTTTTATGCAGGTCTGGGATGAGAAGTTTGCCGATAAAGCCCGGAGTCAGAACATGACTCTCTACCAGGTCATTACTGTAGCTTCCATGGTAGAAAGAGAGGCGCTTTTTAACAGCGAAAGGGCGAGAATTGTCGGAGTGATGTACAATCGCCTGCGGGCTGGCATGCCTTTGCAGGTTGATGCCACGGTTTTGTACAGCCTGGGGATTCATAAAGAAAGGGTTACTTACAAGGATCTTGAAGTAGATTCGCCGTATAACACCTACCGGATTACCGGGCTTCCCCCCGGGCCTATTGCTTCACCCGGGGCTTCCAGTATTTCAGCCGTCTTATCTCCCGAAAAAAACAATTATTACTATTATGTAGCCATGTCTAACGGCTATCATTATTTTTCCCGCACCTACGCGGAACATCTCAGGGCCAAAAATAAGTACCGCTAAGATAGTATTTGGAGGAGACCTTAATGACCAGGATGAAAGCTCCTGAGTTGGTGGCACCGGCCGGAACATTGGAAAAGCTAAAAACTGCATTCAATTTCGGAGCTGACGC
>JBLMZW010000060.1:0-8797 GCA_050259035.1 Chitinophagales bacterium
ATGAGATCATCAGAAGGGCTTTACAGGAGGATATCGGATATCGTGACATTACCACAGACAGTCTAATACCGTATGAACAGCAGTCAGTCGGTGTATTATATTTCAAGCAGGAGGGTATAGCAGCCGGAGTCGCCATCGCCCAGCGGGTTTTCGAAATCCTTGATCCCAACACCCGCTTTGAAATCTTAAAAGATGACGGAGAAATGATTAGAGAAGGCGAAGAAATAGCACGGGTAACCGGTCGAACCCGGGTTCTTTTGACTGGCGAAAGGGTAGCTTTAAATTTCCTCCAGCGTATGTCCGGTATTGCTACTGAAACCTTCGACCTGGTTGACCGGGTCAGACATTTCCCAGTAACTATTGTTGACACCCGCAAGACCACACCGGGAATGCGTCTGCTGGAAAAATACGCCGTAAGAGTTGGCGGCGGCAAAAACCATAGATTCGGGTTGTTCGACGGGGTGGTAATTAAGGACAATCATATACGGGTGGCCGGGGGAATTAAAGAAGCCATCATCAATGTGAAACAAAACATTCCCCACGTGGTCAAGATTGAGATAGAGGTTGAAAGCCTGGAACAACTGCGGGATGCTCTGGAGGCCGGGGCAGATGTAATCATGCTTGATAACATGGACCCAGAGATGATGAGAGAAGCAGTAAGGATAGCTGACGGCAAGGTAATTCTAGAAGCATCGGGCGGAATTACCCGGGATTCTCTGGTGGAGGTTGCCAAGACCGGAGTCGATTTGATATCTATTGGCCGGCTTACCCATTCAGCTCCGGCGGTGGACATAAGCTTTGATATTTTAACTATTAAGGAATAACTAATTTAAATCTGAGACCAGGGAAGGAAGAATACAGTTGAATGCTAGTATTACCGACATTAAAGGATTGAAAGTAGGGACAGCTGAAGACCTTCAGGCCTTAACCGGTTGTACGGTGGTCCTGGCGGAAGACGGGGCAGTATGCGGGGTTGATGTCCGGGGCAGTGCACCGGGTACCAGGGAGACTGATTTATTGAACCCCAGCAACTCTATGGAGCAGGTTAATGCTGTGGTTCTGGCCGGAGGAAGTGCTTATGGGCTGGAAGCAGCCGAAGGGGTAATGGACTGGCTGGAAGAACAGGGCAAGGGGTTCTATACCGGAAAGACAGTAGTTCCTATTGTACCCGCGGCTGTTCTATTCGACTTGAATGTGGGGAGTTATAAAATCCGGCCAGACAAGAAGATGGGCTATGAAGCGGCAGCCAGGGCCGGCCTGGAAGTACCCGAGGGAAACTACGGAGCCGGCACCGGAGCGACAGTCGGAAAGGTCTCAGGTTATGAGTATTGCACCAAGAGTGGTCAGGGGACCTTCGCGGTGGAACTCGCTAATGGATTGACAGTAGGCGCATTGGTGGCAGTAAACGCTTTCGGTGATGTGTTGGATCCCGAAACCGGTGAAGTAATAGCCGGGGTTCAACGGGTAGATGGAAAAGGCTTCCGTCGAACGGTAGATATTCTAAAAGAGATGTTTGGGATTGAACAGCCATCAGTCTGGACAGGCAATACCACTCTGGCTGTAGTTGCGTCCAATGCCCGATTAAGTAAGGCTGAGGCCCAAAAGGTAGCCCAGATGGCTCATAATGGGCTGGCCAGGTCAATCAGTCCTATACATACTACCTGGGATGGGGATACGGTATTTGCCTTGGCCACCGGGGAGGTTGAAGCCAACGTTAACCTGGTGGGAATACTCTCCTCCGAGGTGTTAGCCAGAGCTGTTGTTAGAGCGGTGAAGGCCGCCCAAGCTATCCAGGGGCTGAAGAGTTCGAGGGATATTATTTAATAGAAACCCGGGAGGTGTTGACATGATTCTGGTTTTAGATGTCGGAAACTCTAATATTGTTGCCGGGGTTTATGATCAGGAGCGGCTGGTAACTCATTGGAGAATAAGAACTGACCGCCTGCGCACCGCCGACGAGTACGGCATAATACTTTTGGGATTATTTCAAAACGCCAGAGTAAATCCCCGGGATATCGAGGCTTCAATTATAGCCTCAGTGGTACCTCCATTAATGAACGAGCTTGAGTATATGCTGGAAGAGTATTTTGGAAATAAGCCGATGGTTATCGGCCCGGGCATTAAAACCGGTTTGGCGATAAAGTATGATAATCCCCGGGAGGTTGGAGCCGATCGGGTGGTGAATGCAGTAGCAGCCTTGGAAAAATACGGGGGACCGCTTATTATAGTTGATTTCGGTACTGCGACAACTTTCTGTGTAGTTAGTGAAAACGCTGAATATCTAGGAGGAGCGATAGCTCCGGGTATTGGTATTTCCACCGAGGCTTTATTTCAACGGACCGCCAAACTGCCCAGAGTGGAACTGGAAAAGCCTAAAAGCGTAATATGCAAAAACACCATAAGTAGCATTCAATCAGGGATAATATATGGTTTTATTGGTCAGGTAGATGGCATCATTAAGAAGATCAAAGAGGAACTTGACTGGAATTTCAAAGTTGTGGCGACAGGTGGTATGGCTGAAGTCATCGCTGACGGTTCCGAGTACATTCAAATTGTCGATCCTTTCCTCACCTTAGAAGGATTAAGAATTATATATAACAAGAACCACGGGACGAAAGAGTAATAATGGCGTTAAACTCGATAATTCCTGAAAATAGAGTCGTCGCTGCTCCCATGGCGGGGATCACCGATAAGGCGTTTAGAATAATAGCCGCATCTTATGGATGCGGCTTAACCTTTACGGAGATGATCAGTGACCAGGCTTTAATCCATGGACACCATCGAACCTGGGAGATGCTTGATTTAAAGGATGATCAAGCACCGGTTGCAGTACAGATATTTGGCTCCAATCCAGAGAACATGAGAAAAGCGGCCTTAATCGTCGAAGAAAGTGGTGCCAGGATACTGGATATAAACATGGGCTGCCCTACCCCAAAGATTGTTAAGAACGGGGAGGGGGCAGCCTTGATGCAGGACCTTAATAAAGCGTGTGAGGTTATTAAAGCAGTTGTTAGGACTGTAAAGATTCCGGTTACTTTAAAAATGAGGACCGGTTGGAATGATGCCAGCCTGAGTTACCTGGAATTGGCACAAATAGCCCAAAACGAAGGAGTTAGTGCCATAACCCTGCATCCCCGCACTCGAGAACAATTCTTTTCCGGGAGATCAGATTGGGAAGCCATTAACCGGCTAAAGAAAACGATTAGAATACCGGTAATTGGGAATGGTGATATATTTTCGGCAGCCGATGCCCGGGCTATGATAGAGGCTACCGGATGTGATGCGGTTATGATTGGACGCGGCGCTCTGGGCAACCCCTTTATTTTTCAACAGACTTCCGCCTATCTTAAAGGCGAAGAACTACCTCCCGAACCTACTCCGGAGCAAAGATTTGACACCGCTTTGAAACATTTCGACCTGGTAGTAAAATTCAAAGGTCAAGATAAAGCATTGAAAGAAATGAGAAAACACTTTGCCTGGTATATCAAAGGCTTTTCTGGGGCTGCCAGCGCACGGGCGGCTATTAACCAGGCCATCAGCCGAGAAGATCTGGTCCAAATCCTGGAACAGGTTTTCCTCCGAACCGACCTATCAACAACAGGCAATTAATTCCTGGGAATTGCTTGATTCATTTTTTTTATAGTGCTATTATTTTTTTCAAAAGAATGTAAACAATTATGTGCACAAGGAGTTCCTGATGAAATTCTTTCGCATACAAGAGAAGGTCGTAAGCCTGGATAAGATAATGGTCCGGGTTTCCCGCGTCCTGGAGCTTAGAGCGCAGGGTCTGTCTCAGCAGGAGGTGGCTGAGCGTCTTAGTATCGATCGAACCTTTGTTTCCCGCCTGGAGACCCTGGGAGAATTACGCAAAGGCCGTTCCATAGGAGTAATTGGTTTTCCCATATCCAACAAGGCGGAACTGGAATCTCTTTTAAACCAGGAGGGGGTCGACTTCATATTTCTTATGACCGAAGAGGAACGAAACTCCTGGGTCGCCTCCCGGAACGGGGCTGAAGTTATAAACGAGCTGATGGATTTGATTGCCCGGGTAAGAGCTTTTGATGTGGTTGTGCTTCTGGCATCAGATTTACGATTAAAGCTAATGAAAGCCTTGTTGGACAAAGAGGTTATAACAATCGAGATAGGAGAGTCTCCTCTTAAAGAGGATCGCAGGGTAGACACTGCGGAGCTTCTTAAAATAATCAGGTTGGTTAAAGGCCCGAAAAAAGCCAGGAAACCAAAAGGAGGGAAAGATAGTTGAAACATGTTGTTAGCATTAGCCTGGGTTCTTCTACCAGAAACCACGCAGTAGAAACGGAATTTATGGGTGAGAAGTTCCGGGTGGAGCGGATTGGAACCGATGGTGATTGGGATAAGGCCCGAAAAATGATCAGAGAAATGGATGGAAAAGTTGATGCTTTCGGCATGGGGGGAATAAGTCTTTATGTGTATGCCGGGGATAAAAAGTACATCTTGCGCGATGCTAAAAAACTTTTGTTAGAAGCCAAAAAAACTCCGATGGTCGATGGCGGCGGACTTAAAAATACTTTGGAAAAACATAGTATTGAACTGGTTGCCCGGGAAGGAATTGTGAATTTTAAGAACAAAAAGACCTTGATGGTTTGTGGGGTAGACCGGCCAGGAATGGCTAAAGCCCTAGTTGAACAGGGCTGTATCTGCAATTTCGGTGATTTGATTTACAGTATAGGGCTGCCCATTCGAATTAATAATCTTTCTACCCTGGAACTTATCGGTAAACTACTGATACCAATTATCAAAAATATGCCCTTTGATTCTCTTTACCCTACCGGCGAAAAACAGGAAGTCATACTTCCAAAGTTTTCAAAATATTATTATGAAGCGGAAATAATTGCGGGCGATTTTCTCTATATCAAGCGTTATTTAGCCCCGCGGCTGGACGGAAAAGTCATTGTAACTAACACTACCACTCCCCAGGACGTCGAGCTTCTGAAAAACCGGGGCGCGAAGCTTTTAATTACTACCACGCCGGAGATGGAAGGAAGATCTTTTGGCACCAACGTTATGGAAGCCTTAATGGTTGCCATTCTTAATAAACCATTGGATCAAATTACCGAAGCCGACTATACGCGATTGATTAAGGATCTGGATTTCCGCCCGGGGGTGATTTACCTTAATAACTGAGTGGTGAATTATGAATCCAGTCGCACTGGTAAATATTATAGAAAGTGAAAGAAGGGCAATCCGGTTTGGATCAGGAGTTTTGAACCGGGTCGCCCCTCTTTTTTTCCGGCCCAGACTGCAGACAGTTATTAAAATGGACCGAATAGGTCTGGGCGGGTTTCGGGTGGTAATACCCCTGACTTCGACCGGCTGGTCTCAAGTTAATGACGAGACAAGACAAAAACTATTTAGACAATCCCTTGGGGTTTGCAGCAATAATAATCTTGCTCTCATAGCAGTTAACCGAGGGTTGTCAGAAGACTTAGATTTAAACCATAAACTGCATACCGGTGATTATTTAATCACCACCCTGGCCCTGCTAAAAACTGAACTGATCGCTGAACGTATGATTACCCGCCGGGTGGTAATAGCTGGTGCCGATTTGCCCTTTTTCCAGTTGGCCCGGTTAATGCAGGAAAGGTATCAAATTCCCGTTACCCTGCAGAGTATGAAGCCCGCGGAGTTAGAGGCGGAAGCTTCACGAATGCTATACCGGGATGGCATCCCATTAACCATCGCTCCATTCAACCCCCAAAGCTGGGCACAAAAAGACATTATTATTTTCTTCCATGAATACTATGCTTATTGGGGGGAATTATATGGTCTGGGTGCCAAAGTAAACCTTTGCAATAACAGTACCGGGCATGCTCCGTTGTTGGAAGAGGAATTAAAAAATTCAGGAATTAACCCCACTCTAGAAAACCTGGCACCGCTTCTGGAGACACATATATTGGGGAGCGAGGAGGGCGTTTTATCGGAAATGATTGAGTGTGTAGAGGACAAAGGCAAGGAGGTGTTTTTTTATTTCCTTGACAAGGATTTTGTCGGTCCTTATAATACCTTAAAAGGATTATGGTCATGAAAAACGAATATATACAAGAGGCAAAGAAGCATTAAGATGCTTCGCTTTTTTATTGCCAATTCATCGCTTCATTTAAGGGAGAGATTCGATGTCTGAAAAAGAGATCATTTTAACACGCGAAGGCTTGAAAAAGCTGGAAGATGAACTGGAGATCCTCAAGTCAGTCAAACGCAAAGAGGTTGCGGAAAGAATCAAGCAGGCCATTGAGTTTGGGGATATCAGCGAAAACTCCGAATACGAGGATGCCAAAAACGAACAGGCATTTATCGAAGGACGGATTATGACGCTGGAAAAAACATTGCGTAATGCCAGATTGATTGAGGATGACGACATTCATACCGACCGTGTATCCCTGGGTTCTAAGGTGGCTTTGGTTGACGTAAAAAGCAAGAAAGAAGTCGAGTATATTATAGTTGCTTCTGCCGAATCCAATCCCAAGGAGAGGAAAATATCTGACGAGTCTCCGGTGGGGAAGGCTTTGGTGGGTAAGACCATAGGATCCGAGGTCGAGGTTCAGGTTCCGGCTGGAAAGATCAAGTACCGTATAATCCGGATTGAAAAGTAAAAGCAGGCGTTGCTTGGGTTGCCTGCACATCAAGTCAGGCATAAGATGCCCGAAGGAGATAGCATCTTATGCCTGATTGTGTTGTAATTACATCCCGATCTTTAAAGGCTGAGGGCTGCGAATATTATTTACACTTATGGAGGAGGTATTCTTTTGTCAGACCTGGAACTGAATGAGTTAATACAAATCCGGCTAAACAAGGTTAATGAACTTAGAGACAAAGGAATTGAACCATACGGTTTCAAATTCGAGCGTTCGGCCTTTGCCCAAAACATAAAAGATGATTTTGAATCCATGGAAGGGAAACCCGTTTCCGTGGCTGGCCGTTTAATGGCTAAACGGGGACATGGTAAAGCCGGTTTCGCCAACCTGCAGGATCCCTCTGGAAGCATTCAACTCTATTTCAAGGTAGACGATCTAGGTGAAGAACAATACGACCTTTATGAAAAGGCGGATATCGGCGATATAATTGGGGTGCAGGGTGAGGTTTTTCGAACCAAACGCGGCGAAATTTCCATTGCAGCCCGAGAAATGGTGTACCTCTCCAAATCCTTAAGACCTCTTCCTGAGAAGTGGCATGGTTTAAAAGACGTCGAAATGCGCTACCGCCAAAGGTATGTTGACCTGATTGTTAATCAGGAAGTCAGGGACGTCTTTATTAAGCGCAGCAACATTATTAAGGCCATTCGACACTATTTGGACAGCCAGGGATTCCTTGAAGTGGAGACTCCAATGATGCAGCCTATAGCAGGCGGAGCGGCAGCACGCCCGTTTATTACTCACCATAACGCTTTAAATATGGAGCTTTACCTGAGAATAGCCCCGGAACTTTATTTAAAACGTTTACTGGTCGGCGGGTTGGAAAAAGTCTATGAGATAAACCGAAATTTCCGCAATGAAGGTATTTCAACCAGGCATAATCCTGAGTTCACCATGTTGGAGATCTACCAGGCTTATGGTGATTACCACACTATGATGCAGCTTTCTGAGAATTTAGTCGGGTATGTTGTTAAACAGGTTTTTGGCACTCTGGAGATAGAGTACCAGGGGACCCGCCTTGACTTTTCTCCCCCGTGGGATCGAATTACTATGCTGGATGCTATCCGGGAATATTCTGGTGTGGATATGTCGACGGCTAAAACCGACGAAGAAGCCAGATCCCTGGCTAAAAACCTTAACCTTAAAGTGGAAAAGGACGCCACCCGCGGCGAGATAATGAATTTGATATTTGAGGAACTGGTAGAACCTCATCTGATACAGCCAACTTTCATTTACAGTTATCCAGTGGAGATCAGTCCTTTAGCCAAGCGGAGCAGGGAAAATCCACAATTGACTGACCGGTTTGAGATTTTTATGATGAGCCGAGAGCTGGGTAACGCATTTTCCGAATTAAATGACCCCATTGATCAGAGAGAACGATTTGAAATGCAGGTGAAGAAGAGAAAACAGGGGGACTCCGAAGCTCACATGATGGATGAGGACTACCTGAATGCTCTGGAATACGGAATGCCGCCGGCGGGAGGTTTGGGAATAGGAATAGACCGGTTGGTTATGATCCTGACTGATGCGGCCTCTATAAGGGATGTAATTCTGTTCCCTACCCTGCGGAGATTGACGACCGAATAACCTGGCTTTTTGCCGCGGGTTAATTTTAGGTTTGGATAAATGTCTTAAGAGCCAGGAAGAAATTTTTGTTTCAGGCGGCTGACTACATACCAGGCTTCCTCTACCCTCAAAGCAATAACCATGGCCAGGTAAACAGCCGCACCAAACAGGATGCAGGAGAATAAATGCAGAAGTTGACCCCAGGTCGAAGTTAGATTGATGTATCCTGCCAGCAAGGGATTTAAAAAACCTACCCCTACGGCCATCGCCAGAGAAGCCAGAAGTATCTTCCCTAGATTGAAAAACATCCTTCGTTCCGGTATCTCCGGAAGCCTTTTGCGCAGAAACCAGTAGACCAGGATCATATTAATGGTTGCTGCCAGGCTGCTTGATAAGGCCAGCCCTCCGTGTTGCAACACCCTCACCAAAGCCATGCTGAACAGCACATTCAATGCCACCACGATTATGCTGATCATAACCGGGGTTTTCGTATCCTGTAAAGAATAAAACGTTCTATTTAAAACATTATAGGCCCCCTGGGCAAAAAGGCCAAAGACATAGAA
>JBLMZW010000061.1:0-3619 GCA_050259035.1 Chitinophagales bacterium
CACCATTGTGTAGAATAATTGACAATATAGGAGTAATCATGAATATTTCATCGAAATGTGTAGGCTGCAAAAAGAATGAAAAAATGGAGGGAAGTAATGAATACTAAGGCGGTTGATGAACTTCGGAGCCAGATTCTAGACCAAATTCCCACAACAGTGTTTGCGGTCGATAAGGATTTCAAAATAATATATGCTAATTTGGCTGCCCTGCGTTTAACCAACTTAAAAACCAAGGAAGAGTTGGAAGGAAGGTATTGCTACGAGGTCTCTCACAACCCGCAGTGCAGAACACCTCAATGTCCTGTTTTCAAGGCAATGGAGGATGGACGTGTACATTCATCAAGGAGTGAAACCAGTTTCCAAAATACTTCTACTGTACATATTGAGTCAACAGCTGTACCGCTAAAGGACGATGACGGCAATATTATTGGAGGCCTGGAGTTTGTACTCGATATTACGCAAAAGGTGCTCGATGAAGACAAACTCTATGAACAGAGCCACACTATACGGGAACTATCAACACCCACAATTAAGCTCTGGGAAGGAATTTTGGTTCTCCCGGTAGTGGGGATTATAGATTCCAATCGGGCCCAGCACATGATGGACAGCATTTTAAATAAGATTTTGGAGACCTCCTCCAGAATCATCATTCTGGATATCCATGGTGTGGCATCGATTGATACGGCGGTAGCCAACCATATTATCAAGATTACCAAAGCCACCAAGCTGATGGGCTGTGAGTGTTTGCTTTCAGGTATATCTCCTGCTGTAGCTCAAACAATTATCCAATTAGGAATTGAAATGGGTTCAATCAAAACTACTTCAACTTTGAGTGATGCACTTGCCGAAGCCTTCTCGATTATCAACCTGGAAGTCTGCCCCGCAAAGGGTGAATAATGAAATGAACCAACAACAAGCATTGTACGGCAATTTTATCAGCAATTGTTATGTAATAAATGTCCAGGAAGACGCTAATGATGGTTATTTGGAAAAATTACAACATGACATTTTATATGCAGCCAATAAATTCAATTTAGTGGGAGCGATATTGGATTTCAGCAATGTTTCCCTGGTTAATTCTTATTTATTTGAGTTTTTTAAGAACCTATCAAAAACTGTCTCACTAATGGGGTTGAAAGTTATATGGGTAGGTCTTCAGCCAGGAGTTGTCTCAGCGCTTATTGATTTAAACGCTCAGATAGATGATATATATACTGCTGTTAATGTTCAGTTCGCAATAAATTGTATCAATTCCAAAGAAATAGTCTGTTAATCATGATGAAGTATAACAAACTAGGCAAGGCTTTAATCGAACCTGACCAAAAACATGATATTCATAAGTTCAAGCTGGTTCAGCCAAGCGACAACGAATCGGTAGTGATTAGGACCAGACAAATAGCCAATAAGGCAGGGTTTAACACTACAGACGAGGTTATGATTGCCACTGCGGCGTCGGAACTGGCAACAAATATACTTAGGTATGCCAGCCCGGGTGATATAACCATCAGTATCGTACATAGCAACGATAAAATCGGAGTCGAAATACTGGCCCAGGATCAGGGCCTAGGCATTAGAAACCTGGAGTTGGCGATGAGTGATAACTATAGCACCTCAAAGATGAGCCTGGGAATGGGGTTGCCCAGCGTTCAAAGAATCATGGATGAGCTTGAAATAGAGTCAGAATTAAACCATGGAACCCGGGTGCTCGTCCGGAAATGGCGCTGATATGGCAAAAGCCGATTCTGGATTAGTGGTAAAGGGTTTATTAAATACCGACGCCGAATGCGGTGACCTGGCAATTATTAAGGAAGAAGATCAGCATTGTTTTATGGCTCTGATAGATGTTCTGGGACATGGAAAAGACGCCAGAAGGGTTGCGCTTATTGCCAGCAATTACATAGAAAGTTGTTATGATAAGGATTTACTAGATATAATGAGCGGCCTTCATTCACAGTTGAAGGGAACCAGAGGAGCCGTAGCGGCGTTAGTCAGTTTCGATATTAGTTCAAATGAAATTCATTATGTTGGGATAGGTAATATAACCGTAAGATTATATGGCCACAAACCATCTAAATTGGTGCCCAAAGATGGGGTAATAGGGTATATGATGCCCAAACCCGTGAAACAAGTCTTAGATTTTTTTCCGGGGGATGTATTGATAATGCATTCTGATGGGATTAAAGAGCATTTTAATATAGCAGAATGCAGAGATCTATTTTTAGGTTCGGCGCAAAACATTGCCGAGGGAATATTAGACAGGTTCGGGAAGGGCACGGACGATGCATCATGCGTTGTTCTAAAGTATATCCCATAGTATCGTGAAATGGGGTAATTAGAATAATGGATATTTGTACTTTATACATAACTGACAGGGTTTCAGTTGTTAATGTTCAAAAGAAAATACGCCGACTATTATTGTCATTGGGTTATGGAGCATATAGATCTACGCGGATTGCAGCAGCTGTATCGGAAGTTAGTCAAATCTCTGTTTCGGAAGAAAGACGAATATCGATTACAATCAGTTTTGCAACCAGACTCCGCCACCAGGGTTTGCTCCTGGTTTTTAAAGGAATGGAAAAAACACAGGACTTTTCGTTCGGGGAATTATTTTTTAATACATTTACCGTAAAGCCTGTTAATAATGAATACGTCATAGAAGCTTTTAGTCATCTGCCGGATGCTGAAATCCTGCTTGATGACGAGTTGGTGGAATCGATTACTGCAAATCTGATTTTACCATCAAGGGCTGAATTGTTATCTGATTTAAAGAAAAAGAACGAGATGCTGGAAGCTCAATCCCACGAACTGCTGACAGCAAAAGATAATGCCGAAGCGGCAACCAAAGCCAAATCAGACTTTCTCGCCAATATGAGCCACGAAATCAGGACTCCCATAAACGCAATAATTGGTCTAAACGGCCTTCTTGAAAGGACTGAACTGAGTTCCAGGCAGATGGACTACGTCCAGAAAATCGGCAGTTCTGCCTATAACCTGCTAGGAATTATTAACGATATCCTTGATTTTTCGAAAATCGAAGCCGGAAAACTTAATATGGAAAAAATCGAATTTAATCTTGATACTGTACTGAGCAATATGACCAATGCACTGGGTATAAAGGCTTTCGACAAGGATGTCGAATTCCTTATAGTTAAGGCGCCCGATGTTCCAAATAATCTGATGGGAGACCCACTCAGACTGGGTCAGGTATTACTGAATCTTGCTAATAATGCAATCAAATTTACTGATAAAGGTGAAGTTATTGTTCGGGTCAAACTTGACAAACTGATAGATAACAAGGCTGATATCATTTTTTCGGTAGAAGATACCGGCATAGGAATGACTCCAGAACAATTGGAAGGGCTTTTCACTGCTTTTTCCCAGGCAGATGCATCAACAACCAGGAAGTACGGAGGAACCGGACTAGGTCTTACTATATCCAAAGAACTGGTTGAGATGATGGGTGGGAAAATCACCGTTGAAAGTGAGTTTGGCCAGGGCAGTAAGTTTATCTTCAATGTAGTGCTTGAAACACTTAACGGCAGCAAAAAACAAGATGTTATGTCGGATAGAATGAGGGATCTACAGGTGCTGGTTGTGGATGACAACAGTGTGGCACGTG
>JBLMZW010000062.1:0-8531 GCA_050259035.1 Chitinophagales bacterium
GGTTCGTTGGGTCCTCTTTTATATAACTGAACCTTCTTAAAACTTTCATTTGATAATTTTGCATTGTTTATGGCTGTTACTTTTATGTTATATGTACCGGTCGGCAGACCCAGGGTCGGTATTTGTACATTTATCAGGCCACCTGCAACCTGACCCTTTTTCCAGATTTCTTTCCCGTTGGCGTCATACAGGTAGCAGTTCATGGCCGCAATTCCAGTGCTGTCTGTGGCGGTTGCTTCCACCGCTAATTTCTGACCGGCTTCATAGGTTGCTCCTTCATCTGGTTTGGTTATGGAAATGTTTGGCCTTTGTGCATTGGTTACGGTTAGTGCCATAGTACCTAATGGGGAAGCAGGGTTTTGTATTCCTGTAGTGGCAGCCCACACTTCAACCGTGTATTTACCAGTAGTGGTCAGCTTCTTCGTGGTATCTGCGGTGTTGACAGAGAATTGACTTAAATCGATTTGCGATTGGGGGGTACTATATTCTTTATGAATTAACTGGGTATTATCAGGTAACTGGATGGTAAAACGGGTTATTTCTACCCCTTCAACCTTACCTTTGAAGGTATATGTTCCTCCCAGAAGGACACTGTCGCTTGAAGGAAAGCCACTTAAGACCGGAACCGGTGCTTCAGGATCACATATGATTATATTTTTCCGGGCCTTTTGAGGGTTAGATACGTTCCCGGCATAGTCGCATGCATTAACCTGGATGTAATAGTTGCCTGCCATGACTCCGGCGGTATCAATCTCCGCCTCCAGACTGGATCCGGTTACCTGCTCGCTCCTTTTAATTTCATCTCCACTGGTATCGTACAAATAGGCTCTCATTAACGATACCCCAAAGTTGTCATTCCCGGTTGCTTTTACATTTATCTTGCTTCCTATTTCAAATGTGGTTCCTTCTGCGGGTTTTAGTATGGTAACCGTCGGAATCATCGAACTCAAAAGTTTGATGCTCTTAAAACTTTCATTTGATAGCTTTGCATTGTTTAAGGCTGTTACTTTTATGTTATATGTACCGGTCGGCAGACCCCGGGTCGGTATTTGCACATTTATCTGGCCACCTGCAACCTGTCCATTTTTCCAGATTTCTTTCCCGTTGGCGTCATACAGGTAGCAGTTCATGGCCGCAATGCCAGTGCTGTCTGTGGCGGTCGCTTCCACCGCTATTTTCTGACCGGCTTCATAGGTTGCTCCTTCATCGGGTTTGGTTATTGAAATGCTTGGCCTTTGTGCATTGGTTACGGTCAGTTCCATGGTTCCTAACGGGGAAGCAGGAGAAGGTATCCCTGTAGTAGCAGCCCATACTTCAACCGTGTATTTACCAGCAGTGGTCAACTTTTTCGTGGTATCTGCGGTGTTGACAGAGAATTGACTTAAATCGATTTGTGATTGTGGGGAACTATATTCTTCATGGACTAACTGAGTATTATCAGATAACTGGATGGTAAACCGGGTTATTTCTACCCCTTCTACCTTACCTTTAAAGGCATATATCCCTCCCAAAACGACACTGTCACTTGATGGGAAACCACTTAAGACAGGAACCGGTGCTTCAGGATCACATATGATTAGATTTTTCCGGGCCTTTTGGGGGTCAGATACGTTCCCGGCATAGTCGCATGCATTTACCTGGATGTAATAGTTACCTGCCGTGACTCCAGCGGTATCAATCTCCACCTCCAGACTGGACCCGGCTATCTGTTCACTCTTTTTAATTTCATCTCCACTGGTATCGTATAAATAGGCTCTCATCAACGATACCCCAAAGTTATCGCTGGCGGTTGCTTTTACATTTATCTTGCTTCCTATTTCGAATGTGGTTCCTTCTGCGGGTTTTAATATAGTAACTGTCGGAATCATCGAACTTAAAAGTTTGATGCTCTTAAAGCTTTCATTTGATACGGACGCATTGTTTATGGCTGTTACTTTTATGTTATATGTACCGGTCGGCAGACCTCGGGTCGGTATTTGTACATTTATCTGACCACCTGCGACCTGTCCATTTTTCCAAATTTCTTTCCCGTTGGCGTCATACAGGTAGCAGTTCATGGCCGCAATTCCAGTGCTGTCTGTGGCGGTGGCTTCCACCGCTATTTTCTGACCGGCTTCATAGGTTGCTCCTTCAGCTGGTTCGGTTATGGAAATGCTTGGCCTTTGTGCATTAGTTACGGTCAGTGCCATAGTACCTAATGGGGAAGCAGGGCTTGGTATTCCTGTAGTGGCAGCCCATACTTCAACCGTGTATTTACCAGTAGCGGTCAGCTTCTTCGTGGCATCTGAGGTATTGACTGAGAACTGGCTTAAATCGATTTGTAATTGAGGGGAACTGTATTCTTCATGGACTAACTGGGTGTTATCAGGTAACTGGATGGTAAACCGGGTTATTTCTATTCCGTCTACCTTGCCTTTGAAGGTATATGTTCCTCCTAGAAGGACACTGTCGCTTGATGGGAAACCACTTAAGACCGGAACCGGTGCTTCTGGATCACATATGATTATATTTTTCCGGGCCTTTTGGGGGTCAGATACGTTCCCGGCATAGTCGCATGCATTTACCTGGATGTAATAGTTACCTGCCGTAACTCCGGTGGTGTCAATCTCCACCTCCAGGCTGGACCCGGCTATCTGTTCACTCTTTTTAATTTCATCTCCACTGGTATCGTATAAATAGGCTCTCATTAACGATACCCCAAAGTTATCGCTGGCGGTTGCTTTTATATTTATCTTGCTTCCTATTTCAAATGTGGTTCCTTCTGCGGGTTTTAATATAGTGACTGTCGGAATCATCGAACTTAAAAGTTTGATGCTCTTAAAACTTTCATTTGATACAGACGCATTGTTTATGGCTGTTACTTTTATGTTATATGTACCGGTCGGTAGACCCCGGGTCGGTATTTGCACGTTTATTTGGCTGCCTGAGACCTGCCCGTTTTTCCAAATTTCTTTCCCGTTGGCGTCATATAAATAGCAGTTCATGGCCGCAATTCCAGTGCTGTCTGTAGCTGTTGCTTCTACCGCTACTTTCTGACCGGCTTCATAGGTTACTCCTTCATCTGGTTGGGTTATTGAAATGCTGGGCCTTTGTACATTAGTTACGGTCAGTTCCATGGTTCCTAATGGGGAAGTAGGAGAAGGTATACCTGTAGTGGCAGCCCATACTTCAACCGTATATTTACCAGTAGCGGTTAGCTTTTTCGTGGCATCTGAGGTATTGACTGAGAACTGGCTTAAATCGATTTGTGATTGAGGGGAACTATATTCTTCATGGACTAACTGAGTATTATCAGATAACTGGATGGTAAAACGAGTTATTTCCACTCCGTCTACTTTACCTTTAAAGGTGTATGTTTCGCCCAGAAGGACACTGTCACTTGATGGAAAGCCACTTAAGACAGGAACAGGCGTCTCACCCGAAATGAGATTTAAGGTCCTTTGCGATTCCACATTTATATTGGTGTCAGAATTATAGGCATTAACTACAATTATGTGATTCCCGGAAGCTGCCGAAGATGTATCCCAGGTGCGAGTAATAGAGGTCCCATACTCAGCCGTTCCGAGCTGAACCCCATCTACTTTAACCCCCATGGCCGTACAGTTCGACCCGGTGGCACTTATCGTGACGGATTGTCCAATAACCACATTTGAACTTGGACTTATTGAAATGCTGTCAACCTGAGGATCAGGTATTGATATCGTGGCGAATTGTTTTTGGTTAGCAGCAAAAGCATAAGTTTTTTTGCCGGTGGAATCCTCGTTGGCCGCATATGCAACGAAATAATAGGTAGTACCCGGAGTAAGTCCACCTAAAGTAAACTCCCAGGGGTCATACTTTTCTCGTAATCCGGTAAATGTTTTTTTACCACCGTAATCTTCTGGATTTGATTTGTATGCGGTTCCCCACTTAAAGCCCCATTCAGTAATGTCCAAACCGCCATTCGCTGTAGCTTCCCCGTTTAAAACCGCGGTGGTCTGAGTTACATTCGTGGCATCGTAGGTTGCAACCGTTGGTGGGCCCGCGGTTACAAGACTTACAGTTCTTTCTGTCTCCGCATTCTTGTTCGTATCAGAGTTATAGGCATTAACTACAATTGTATGATTGCCGGCAGTTTCCGAAGACGTATCCCAGGTACAAGTAACGGAAGTCCCATATTCTTTCCCTATTTCAGTACCATCTACTCTAACCGCCATTGCAGTACAGTTCGATCCGGTGGCACTTATCGTGACTGATTGTCCAATAACTACGTTTGTATTTGGATTTATAGAAACACTGTCAACCTCAGGATCAGGAATTGATGTCGTCGTGAATTGTTTCTGATTAGTAGCATAAGCATAATTTTTCTTACCAGTGGAATCCTCGTTTGCCGCATAGGCTGCGAAATAATATGTAGTTCCCGGAGCAAGCCCCCCTAATGTAAACTCCCATGGGTCATACTTTTGTCTCAATCCGGTGAATGCTTTTTTACCACCGTAATCTGCTGGATTTGATTGGTAGGTGGTTCCCCATTTAAAGCCCCATTCAGTGATATCCAAACCACCATTTGCTGTAGCTTCCCCGTTTAATACCGCCGTAGTCTCAGTTACATTTGTAGCATCGTAGGTTACAACTGTTGGTGGGTCTGCTGCATAGCTTACGGGCACCACCATCGTAGATAGCATAGACAGGGCTATAACGAGTACAAAAACTTTTCTTAAACCATTCATGCGGTTCCTCTCCTTAAATCCTACTTAATATGGCACTTCCGAAACGGGAATGGTTAACGTACCGAATTTAGAAGGAGTAATGTTATCGGGATTCGCCAACCAGTAATACCAATCGTACAAAAAATAATTGATATCCAACATGTTATAAACTTTCATACCAATATCACTTAATAAGGCTGGGGCTGCTAGGGACTTTAAACTTGTTTTCAGGAGATTCTTCCCGAATTTCTCCGCCAGTTGATTTCGTATGGCATTGAGAATTATGTTGTAAGTTTCGGGATCTGTACAGCAGGATTCTATAGCCTTGACTGTAATGGTTATGGATGTTTGCAGCACCTTGTTATAATCACCTTCAGACAACAGCGTCTGCATGGTATCCTTGTATGTATCCCAATTAACCCCGGCTTTATACATATGTTTGCATACATAGCCTTGCAGGCTTGTATTGGCTTTGTCCTTGGCTAAACTTTTATGAAAATCAAAAAACGCGGAAAATATGTCCAACATATTCAATACAAAGGCATCAGGTTCTTCCATCCACTGATACCTTGTCGACGAAGACATCTTGGTGGTTATAGTAAACCCTCCAGATTTGGTTATAACGATATGACCATCTCTGGGTGCTCTAACGGTAAACGTTGATTTTTTAGCAATAGATGCATCCCTGGAATCTTCACCAAACTTGTATTCATCAGTAGCTGAATCAACAATCATTCCTGCGGTATCCCAGATAGTTGCAAAGAAATCAGAGGTTTTCGAACGGCCGGGAACCGGGAGCGGAAGTCCGTTATAGGTCGAATTGGTATATTTAGTGCCATCTTTATTTCGAATAGTCAGGGCTGCCATAGCACCAATAGGGTTCGTTCCCATTCCCGATTCTGCTGGAGCGGGGATGTTATATACGGTCATAGAAACATCAACAGTGCCATCACCGTTATCCTTTTTATGAACATCGGTCGCCGACAAACCAAAGGCATTATACTCCGGGTATGCTTCCACAGAAAAATAGAAAGTCTGCCATTCGTTATTGTAGTTGCCAAAATAGTCACTAATATATTTACCGTCTATATACAATTCCCATTGGGTATCTTCTGGCAGTGTTCCAGCGGGAGGAACTTCTACAATTTCATTGTCTTTATACCACCTATCTACTACATAAATACCTAGATAATTGCTGCCGAATTCTACATCCAACGGTGCATACTTGCCCGGTATATTACAGCCTTCACTATCTACCTGTTGCATACAAATCCATTGATTTTCTGGGGGCACTGTCTTTTTATAAAAGTTATAATTATAATCTTTGGTCTGAAAAGATTCATCAAAATATACATAAATTTTCGAATCAGAAGGGGACAACTGGTGGCTTGGAGTTACCCGGGCTACTTGGGGAGATTTCTTATCATTTAAATGAAAAACATATACATGACTCTCGGACAATTGGGTTCCTGTGGTTTTGGCTCGAATAGCTTCCCGGGGTATGGTCACCTGATATGAAGAACCATCACACGGTAATACTATGCCTGTTCTTATTATTAAGAATCCAACCATACCATATTTATTGGAACTTTTATTCAGAATCTCGCACTTATGTGGAATAGCCTTATTAGGTTTTCCCTTTATATTGATTTTCTCCAATTTTATCAACTGATTGAGCTGAGCAGCATTAAGATTATTTGTCTCAATAGCCGCATTAAAATCAAATTGAAGATAATTTGTAGGGGAACTAACGTACGGCCCGGGATAATCCTTAAATATTTCCAGTGGGCCAGTATTTTGTGTTGCAGCGAATACATTTGGTACCTGTACGACTATAAAGACTAGACATAAGAACCAACTTAAAATCTTCCGGTATGTATTCATGGTTCTCCTCCCAGTAATAGATTTCAATTTCAACCGGTTGGCATTAAGCAAGCAAATCCATTGTTCTATTCCTATCTCCTTTCTAATATTTGTCCTTATGAAAGAATACCTAGCTCAGATATCCTTAAAATTCTCAAGAATAATCAATCAATTTTAATTTTACCGAACCAGTACAATAAATTCCATTTTGTATCCTATATTCCTTTTTTCCACCATAATTTTATCTTTGAACCAACACATTTAAGTAAGATGCTCTATTCCACTTCAGATTAACTGAATACTTCTTTTCATGCATTTGGAAAGGGTGTTTACAATCATGGAGATTGGGGGAAGTATACGGGCGAGGATAAGAATTGACTGGGGAAGCGAGAATTTCCCCAAAAGTAGAGTATTCAGGCAATAAAAATGCCCCCAATATTAGATATTGAGGGCATCTATCCAGAAATCCATTCGATTGTGCTTATTTAGCTCTGACTGGTTGTATCCTTAGGTGCTGGTCCCTCTCCGGGCTCTGGTGGCTGGCCCGGGCCCTGCCCCGGTCCTCCGCATACCTGCGGCATTTCCTTTAATATTTGATCCGCTTGGTCCTGGGTAATAATCCCCTGTGATACAATATTGCTTAAAGGATTCGGACGATCTTTGGAGTCTTCGGTCATTTTAGCCTGTCGTTCTTCGTCAGTCATATTCTTTGCACTTTCCATTTCAGCTTTCCTGGCCGCCTCTTTTTCCTCGTCATATGCTGTCCATTTATCGGCCTGCTCCTGAGTAATGAGATCTTTCTCTACCAGTTGTGCCAGATAATCTGCAGAATTTCTTCCGGGTCCCTTTTGGCCATGCTCTGGTGCTTCTTTAAGTATCTTATCCGCTTCATCCTGGGTAATAATCCCCTGGGATACAATATCACTTAAAGGATTCGGACGATCTTTGGAGTCTTCGGCCATTTTAGCCTGGCGTTCTTCGTCGGTCATATTCTTTGCACTTTCCATTTCAGCTTTTCTGGCCGCGTCTTTTTCCGTATCATATGCGGTCCATTTGTCGGCCTGCTCCTGGGAGATAATCGACTTTTCTACCAGTTGTGCCAGGTATTCCGTGGAGGTTCCTCCCGGTCCTTTTTGGTCATCACACTGCGGCATTTCTTTAAGTATCTTATCAGCTTCATCCTGGGTAATAATCCCGGCTGCTACAACATCACTTAACGGAGCCTGCGGTTCTTTGGAGTTAGACTCCATATATGCCTGGCGTTCTTCGTCGGTCATATTCTTGATTTTTTCCATCTCAGTTTTCATGGCTTCTTCTTTTTGCTTATTAAATGCTGTCCATTTGTCGGCCTGTTCCTGGGTAATTAGGTTTTTCTCCACCAGTTGGGATAAGTATTCAGCGGAATACATTCCGGCGCCTCCAGGGCCTCCTGGACCTCCAGGTCTTCCTGGTTCTCTGGCTCCATTGATCTGAGTAGCGGTTTGACTGCTGGTTTGCTGTCCTGTATTAGCTAACAACACAGAAGCGGATGAGAAGATTATGGCTCCTGCCATAATTACGGGTATGAGTTTTCCAATCAATTTGTTTTTCATGGTTCTCTCCTTTCTTTTGACTCTATAAATTCTGACATTTTCAAAACCAAGGCCTCCTTCATGTACAACTTTCCTAAAAGCTCACTGCTAGCTTCTAATTCATAATAGCCAGCTAAACTTAATTGCTCCTGAAGCTCAACTGAAAGTAAAATGAAAAACTTCTTTGAATTTGCTTTTTCTTTTAGCTAAAGGGTAAGCCCGTCAATCAAGACCAGGCATGGAAGACGTGGCCTCATTCGGTGCGGTTTTCGAACTGGTCAGCTTGAATAATCTATTGAGTAAAAATTTGGCAACTACGCTGACATATAATGGATCATTCCGAAATAAGAAAGTATTGATGCAATGTTATCTGACTGACCGCTTGACTGAATATGGAATGATTATGCAG
>JBLMZW010000063.1:0-14404 GCA_050259035.1 Chitinophagales bacterium
AATCGGTCCAGGTATCCTTGCAGGATATATACTGCCGCTAGTTTGTCCACCACCTTGCGCCTTTTATTCCGGCTGACATCCGCTGTAATAAGCGTAGTTTCCACCGCCCGGGTACTTAACCGCTCATCCTGATATATTACGGGAAGACCGTATTTTTCATGCAGCAGTTCTCCCAGTTCACGAATCTCTTCTACCTTTTTTCCCGAAGTGCCATCCATATTTAAGGGAAGGCCAACAACCAACATACCAACCTCATATTCGCTGATCAACTCTTTTAATGGGGCCATGAGATCATCCGGTTTACGAATTTCAATTGTCCGTACCCCCTGCGCGGTTATGCCCAAGAGATCGCTGACGGCAATTCCAACTCTCCGCTCCCCTACATCAAGGGCCATATATCTCATGAGTAAACCTCCTACACCTAATTGAACCGGGTATCAATTTCATATTACTCTTATACAGAAGTCTGGACAGCCACTGGCACAGTAACCGCAAAAAACGCAAAGGCTGGAATCAACTTCAGCCCGTTGGTCAATTATACTAAGTGCTCCGTAGCGGCATAGATCAAGACAGGATCCGCAGCCCTGGCACCAGGATTCTATATGAAGTCTTCTCTTGTATCCTTGCACCCGGGCTTCCAGTTCCGGGTTTCTTCGGCCTTCCAGCCAGGCGATGTTTAAATCTATCTCGTCACGATTTTTCATTCCCACAGCCATGCTGGATAAGACCGGTATATTAAGGGCAAAACAGAAGGCAGAATGGGCCTGGTTTAATAAGTTACCTCCCCCCAGGACCTTCATGGCGTAAATTCCTTTACCTTTAATAGCAGCGTAAGAAATTGCAGCTGCCATGCTTTGGGCAGTTCCGTCCATAATGCCGATTCCCCGGCTATTTATAAGAGGGTGAATAATATCAATGGCAGGATGCTCCGCTCCTGCCATGACGCCTGCAATGGAATGGGTTGATAATCCCAGGGCTTTAATAATACCCTTTTTACGGGCTTCAATTAGGAATTCTACCGCTCCCTGGTGACCCTTTAAGGTTAATGCATTCTCTTGTTCATGTAAAAGGAAAATATCTATTTCCGATACCTGCATTTCGTCCCGGGCTCTTTCCACGCTCTCTTTCATTTCCTGCCAGCTAACCGCGTAGCTCTTGGAGCAAATTACCGGGCGAATGCTTTTCTTTTGGAGGGCCTTTTTTATGTAGGGATAAGTCTGGTATATCTCAGCAGTATCTAGAAAGTTTAGACCTTTGGCCCATGCGTACCGTATTAACTCGGCTCCTTCTTCGATATCAAGATTCTCCTGCAGAGGGCCCATGGTTAAAACCCCAAAACACAATCTTGATACTTGAATACCCGTTCTACCAAGGGTTCGGTACTGCAAAGCCTGCTACCTCCATATCCGTTGTCATTCCTCCAGGTATCTTTTTAAGAGGACCTCCAGAATCTCATCTCGTTCGACCTTACAAATCATAGCCCGGGCATCTTTGTAGCTGGTAACATAAGCTGGATCGCCGGAAATCATATAACCTACCAGCTGGTTTATTGGGTTATACCCTTTCTCCTGCAATGCCTGATAGACATTTTCTAATATTATAGCTACTTTTTCTTTTCCGTCCCTTTCGAGAAGAAAACTCGCTGTTCCCTGGAACTCCTGAGACACTATCCCACCTCCCTGAACCATATTCCCGAGATCTATTCCTGATATATGCATGCCAACCTGCATTTTAACCCAAACCGGCCATTATTAAATCTCTAGCCAGATTCAAAGCTTCGTCCATTTTCCCCTTATCCTTGCCACCGGCCTGGGCCATATCCGGTCTGCCGCCGCCGCCCCCGCCAGTTACCCGAGAAACCTGACCTATAATCTGACCCGCATTCAATCCTTTCGCTATCACGTCCTTTGATATGAAAGCAACGAATGCCGGTTTATCATTTACTATTGCCCCCAGGACAACCGCCGAACTACCCAGCCTGTCTCTAAGATTCTCAGCATTCTGCCGCAGGCTGTTGATGTCTGAGGCCTCAACTTCGGCAACCAGTATTTTAACGCCATTTATGTCGGTCGCCTGGTTAAATGCGTCTGCCGCCTTTTCTTTCTCTATTTGGGTTTTAAGGGTTTCCAATTCTTTTTCTTTTTCCCGCAGTTGCCTGGTTATCAGTTCTATTCTGCCCGCGACCTCAGACGGTGATGTTTTAAGGATGCTCGCGGTCTTATACAGTTCATCTTCCAGGGTTTTTAAACCCGCAAAAGCCGAATAACCTGTTTGAGCTTCTATACGTCGTAATCCGGCTCCGACACTGCCCTCACTGGTTATCCTGAACAAACCTATCTCCCCAGTATTTTGGACGTGTGTACCCCCGCAAAGTTCCCTGCTAATCCCATCAACTTCTATTACTCGAACTATGTCCCCGTATTTTTCTCCAAATAAAGCCATTGCTCCTAGCTCCCGGGCTTGATCAATAGCCATTTCATTAGCCGAGACATCTAATACTTTCCAGATGTTTTCATTAACGATTTGTTCTACCTTTTCCAACTCATCCCTGGTTAATGCGGTAAAGTGTGAGAAATCAAAACGAAGCCGTTCTGGTTCCACCAGTGAGCCTTTTTGCTGCGCGTGTTCACCTATAACCTCATGCAGTGCCGCGTGGAGCAAATGAGTTGCGGTATGATTACATTGAGTCAATCTCCTCCGGTCCTCATCTACCCGGCATGTAACCTCCTGCCCTTTAATGAAACTGCCTTCAACCGTTCCCTGGTGAAGGTACCAGCCGGACACTTTATTAACTTTTTCCACCCGCATTTTTCCTTTCGGACTTTCAATCCAGCCCTGGTCAGCTACTTGACCACCGCTTTCAGCATAGAACGGGGTCTCTGTAAGTACAACAACTATTTCACCTTGCTGGGCCGTTTCGGTCTCTTCTCCTTCAACTATCAGCGCAATAATTTCGCTATCCCAGTTAAGGCATTGGTAACCAACGAAATCGGTGGTTACCTGTCCTTCAAGTATTCCAGCCACCGTTCTCTCCAGAGCAAAGGCGTCCTCATTTTTAAATGATTTTCGTCCCCGTTCCTTTTGTGCCTGCATAAGGGTTTCAAATCCCGTTTTGTCTACAGTTAACCCGTTCTCTTCCGCCATATCCTCGGTGAGATCTATGGGAAATCCATAAGTATCATACAGCATGAAAACCTCTGATCCGGGTATAACGGCCTGCCCCTGATCCTTGATCTTCTCGATAATATCCTCAACTTTACGAATACCTTCGCTAAGGGTAACAAAAAAGCGTTCTTCTTCCATTTTTATAACCTGAACAACGAAATCTTTCTTCTCGATAAGTTCAGGGTATATTTGTCCCATTTCCTTTACTACTACTGGAGACAAACGATAAAAGAAGGGTTCATTCATTCCCAGGAACTTGCCGAAACGGACTGCACGACGTAATATGCGCCGTAATACATAACCCCTGCCTTCATTGCTGGGTAAAACTCCATCAGCAATAAGGAAGGTGCACGCGCGTATATGATCTGCGATAACCCTCATGGGGAACCCTTCCTGTCCTTCCTGATAATTTCGTCCTGTCATTGCTTCCAGTTCACTGAATATGAGATTGAAAAGGTCGGTTCCAAAATTACTATTAACACTTTGTAATATTGAAGTTAGACGTTCCAGGCCCATACCCGTATCAATGCTGGGGCGAGGCAGTGGTGTCATGTCGCCTTCCTGATTCCGGTTGTACTGCATGAAAACTAGATTCCATATCTCCAACCAGCGATCACAGTCGCAAATGCCTAAAGCACATTCCGGTGCCGAGCAACGGTGTTCAATGCCCCGGTCATAGATTATTTCACTGCAGGGACCACAAGGGCCGGTATCACCCATGGACCAGAAATTATCCTTTTCACCCAGACGCACTATTCTTTCTTCGGGGATATTTGCGATATCCTTCCAAAGTCCGTAAGCTTCATCATCATCCAGATAAATAGTCGCCCATAGCCTTTCGGGATTGAGTTTTACAACCGTGGTCAAAAACTCCCATGCGTAAGATATTGCTTCGCGTTTAAAATAATCCCCAAAAGAAAAGTTTCCTAACATTTCGAAAAACGTGTGATGCCTTGCCGTACGTCCAACCGTATCCAGGTCATTATGTTTGCCGCCAGCACGCATACATTTCTGGGAAGTAACAGCTCGCACGTAATCACGTTTATCTATCCCAAGAAATACATCCTTAAACTGATTCATTCCGGCATTACTGAAGAGCAGGGTAGGATCACCTACCGGCACCAGAGAGGAACTCTTCACTGCTGTATGTCCCTTACTTACAAAATAATCTATAAACATTTTCCTAATATCATGGCCTGTTAACACGATAAATCCTCCCTATTACCATTTGAGAACTATTTTCCCCCAAGAGATCATCGGTGTCAATCAATCACCCGGTAGAAGGAATATCGTATTAGAACTCTAGCGATGGCCGCAACCGGTACCGCAAGAAGAATACCCCACAATCCAAAAAGCTCGCCTCCGGCTAAAAGAGAAAAAACTATGGAAAGGGGATGAAGGCCTACCCGGTTTCCCAGTATACGTGGTGATAATAAATTAGACTCTAGCTGTTGAATGACCAGAATCGCCACTCCGAGGTAAATAGCGGCTTTAAGACCATCGGTCAAGGCCAGGGCAACAGATGGGATAGCCGCCAGAAATGGGCCAAAATACGGGAATAGCTCGGCTATCCCGCTAATCAAAGCAATTATTAGGAAATATTTAATGTTTAAAATATAAGCTGCCAACCCGGTGGCCATTCCCACTATCAAACAGACCAGGAGATGCCCTTGAATAAAGCCGCTAAGCACCTGATCTATCTGGTTCAATAATTCCATCGTCTGAGCATGACAGCTTATCGGAAGCAGCGATAATAGTCCATCTCTTATTTTTTCCCAATCTATGATGAAATAGTAGGCCAGTATAGGAGCAAAAACTACGGCCAGTATGCTGCCCAGAGCTCCTATAAGGCTGTTAATAAAATTTTGGACCGATTGAATCCCGATCTTCTCTAAATGATTGACCCCCATACGCATAGCTTTTTCAATTGAAACCGGAAGATTCATTTGATGTACGTGATTAACGGCCAGGTGGGCGCTATCCATATACCCTGGTATCAGCCGGGTTAAAGCCGATAACTCTTTAGCCAGCGATGGAACAGTATACCAGAAGAACAACCCTATCAGAGTAAAAAAGGCAATATAAAGAATAACGACGGATAAAGGACGGCATACGCCTCTGGACTCGGCCCATTTTACCAGAGGGAACAAAATATAAGCCAGAAGAGCTCCCGCCAGAAAAGGTATTAATACGGTCCTTACCTGATATAAAAAATAAAAGGTGGCAACCGCCACCAGAATCAAAATACCAATTTTAGTTTTTCGGTTTATTTTCTCCACGAGCCGGCTACCTCACCGATATCCTCTACCATCTGTTTTACCCGGCCTATACGGGTTGATCTCTGCGGTTGTTTAGAATTTGCAGGCACGACGTACATCATGGTGATTGCTGCTCCAATTATACCGCCAGCCAGCATTCCGTCCCAAAAGCCCCTTGTACTCATCCTGTCACCTCCAGTCATCCCATTATATCGTACGTCTCTTCCATAGAAACCAGGCTCCCGTCTTCGGCAACCTCATAAAGGTTTACTTTACCTTTACGAATGTTGAATTCGACAAAACAGTTCCAGCAATAGTATTGATCATTTCCTACTTTTCCAACCTGTATCCCGTTGCACACCGGGCAATTCATGGTTCACCACCCCCTTAATCCTGTTCCGAAACCATTACCGCGTTTTCTCCCACTATCTCAATTTTATCCCTGGTAATTTCGTTGCGACCCTCGATGAAGTCTTTTATCGCACCGTCAGATATTTCTAACCCGGTGGTATTTCCTGTTTCCGGCTCAAAAACCAGATCACTTAATACCCCTATTTCTTTACCGCCGGTGGTTATTATCATGGTTCCCAGTTTTTCATGATACATAACTACCTCGTCCATTTTTTTATTACCCGAATGGTCGTATGGCATTTTTACTAACACCGCGTTTTCGCCCAGCAGTAATTGTTTAACTGGCATTTCGATTTTGTCGCCGCTATCCTTAAGAATTACCATGCTTTCTATTTCCAGGCTAGCATCCAGCACCATATCGATAACTTTGCCGATAATTGCGCCATCGTTCTGATTAACAACCCATTTTCCAATTAAGCTTCGACCTTTCAAAACACACCCTCCTACGCTAGAGTTTAGTTTTCTCATTTGGTCTGATATAATTCAGCAGATTAGTTTTTATCGAATTACCTAGTATAAAAACACGTAATTATTCACTTTCCAGTTTCTAAGATCTAGAATATATTTAGTCTGGATTGGGAGGGACATATATTGAACCTTTTCGAACGAGCTTCAGGCGGAATAAATGACAAAGCACCTCTTGCCTATCGGATGCGTCCCAGGACATTGGAGGAATTTGCTGGTCAAGAACATCTAGTTGGTCCTGAAGGCCCTATCCGTAAAATGGTTGATGCTGACCAAGTCCATCCCTTTATTCTTTTCGGGCCGCCAGGTTCGGGTAAGACTACCCTGGCTCTTATTATTGCGCAAAGTACCAGAGCCCATTTCGATTATCTTAAGGCTGTCAGCAGTGGCGTTACCGACTTGCGCAACGCTGCCCGTGATGCAGAACAACGGCTGTCTTTTTACGGTCAAAGGACGATTCTCTTTGTCGATGAAATTCATCGTTTTAATAAAGCACAGCAAGATGTTTTACTGCCCTACGTTGAAAGCGGAGCTTTGATACTTATAGGCGCAACGACGGAAAACCCACTTTACGAAATAAACTCGGCCCTGCTATCGCGGATGAAGATTTATACCTTAAACCCGCTGACCCCTGATAGCATCAAGATGCTGGTTCAGCGAGCTTTAGATGATTCGGCCCGGGGATTGGGCGGAGCGGGAACCACAATCGATGCTGACGCCGTAGAAGAAATCGTTGGGCGGTCTAAAGGTGATGCCAGAGTTTCTTTCAATCTTCTGGAAACTGCATGGCAAAATCGATATCAAGGAGACCAGGAGACAGTCCACTTGACTAAAGCTGATATCGTCAATACAGCTGGGCAATTTTTCCTTAACTATGACCGGAAAGACGAGTGGCATTACGATGTTGCTTCGGCATTTATCAAGAGTATCAGGGGCAGTGATCCTGATGCTTCACTTTTCTGGTTGGCGGTAATGATTCATGGCGGTGAGGACCCGCTGTTTATAGCTCGGCGCCTGGTGGTTCACGCTGCAGAGGATATTGGACTTGCAGACCCTCAGGCGTTAGTGGTTGCAGTATCAGCATTCCATGCGACTAATTTTATAGGTATGCCGGAAGCAAGAATTCCATTGGCTGAAGCAACCCTATACCTGGCTACCGCACCAAAAAGCAACAGCAGTAAGGCAGCCATTGATAAAGCCCTGGATTTTGTCGCCAGTATACCCTCCGTTCAGGTTCCGGGACATATTGCTGATAACTCACATTCTAAATCTCATTTACTGGGTAAAGGTTCTGGCTACAAGTACCCTCATACTACCGGAGGTTATGTGAGTCAACGATATTTGCCTGAGGGAATTGATCCGGATTTTTATAAACCGTCCGGCAATGGGCATGAGAAGGATATTAACAGATTCTTATTGGAAATAAAAAAGAACAACGGAAATGAATAAAGGGGGGTACTCCCCCCTTTCTTATAATTATAGATTAGTGTCGATAAAATTTATCAGGTGTTGTTTGCCCTGGTAACCTACCGTTCTCTGAAACTCCTGACCGTTTTTAAATATGGCCAAGGTGGGAATACTTCTGATATTAAATTGCCCGGCCAGGGCTTGGTTTTCGTCAACGTTTAACTTGCCTACTTTAATTCGGTCAGAGTAAGTGCTCGCAATTTCCTCTACTATAGGACTGATCGCCTTACAGGGACCACACCAGCTTGCCCAAAAGTCAACCAGTACCGTACGATCCGATTTGATAACCTCTTGCTCAAAGTTTTCCTTGTCCAGTGTAACTATTGACATTCAAATCACCCCTATTTCATCATTTTTAGGATTATTGCCAGGGTTTCATTTAGCGCAGTTTCAAAGGATTTTTCATCAGCGGCCTGCATGATGCAATCCTGAGCGTGGTTTTGGATCAGGGCTAATCCCACCCGGTTAATAGCAGATTTCACGGCTGATACCTGGTTGATTATTTCCGTGCAATCTGCTTCTTCTTCTATCATGCGCTGAATCCCTCTTACCTGGCCTTCGATTCGATGAAGTCTCACCAGTATTTTGTTCCGCGGACTTTCATTCATCATTTGCTTTATACCCCCCGGGGGTATTTTTTCTTTTATCATAATCTGCATTTGAATTATTTGTCAAGATCATGTTATGTATGGTGGTAAATTTGCTCACTACTATGATAAAATTTACTCAAAGTCATTAATTTGGAGTGATTACATATTAATTCCCCGCCTGTAATTTTAATAGTTGAAGACGACCGGTATAGCCGGGAATTGGCGGAGAAAATTCTCCACCATGCAGGGTATGAACATGTAAGTGTAGAGAATGGCCAAAAGTGTTTGGACATTTTACATTCACTTATGCCCGATTTGATCATAATGGATCTTTCCATGCCCTTATTGGATGGATGGGAGACTACCAAAATCATAAAAGGGCAGCCTGATTTTTACCATGTTCCGATTGTTGTGGTTTCGGCTCATGCAATGAGTGATGAAAAGAAAAAGGCGATTGAATGTGGCTGTGATGAATACATATCTAAACCCTACCGCCCCCAGGAATTGCTTTCGGTTGTCAGGATGTTATTAAAGGAGGAAGTGAACTGAAGGGTGCTTAATTTTGATTCGGATCTTGTTTGCACCACGATTTCTATAATAAACGCAATTATTTGGTTCCTTTTTACCATATTTTTTTACCAATTATATGTTGTTAAAAAGCAATGGTTTTGTATGGTCTCATTTTATTTAGGTTTGTTTATTACTTTATGGCAGTTTTCTATGGTTCTTCTGTTTATAGCGAATTATTTCGGATTCCCATTACCCAATTATTCAGGCTCTATACACCTTTACCTGATTGTGGGCTCACTCTTTTTAGTTCTGACTATCTTTCTCCTCCGTGCTTATGTAACCAGTAAGGAGGGTGAGTAATGCTAAATTCACAGGTGATAGCAATACTCGGAATCCTCTCGCTGTGTTGTTTGCTTTCATTGGTTTTATTTATTGTACATATCAAAAAAGTAAACAAAAAGTATAAATCCATTTCCCCCAAAGAGTTCGCTTTCTTCCCCCAAATTACCACAATTGTTTTGCTCCTTTTCTTTATCTTGCTTGATAGCCTTTTGTTTAATATTGTTTTGAACAGACCTTCCTGGGCTCAATTTAATAAAGAGATATACATTGGCTTCGAATCGCTCTTATTACTGGCCGGTGTTTATATAGTTGTTCGGCTCAGGTGCCTCTTCAGAGACTATACTGTTCACCCGCGTAAGGAAATAGAAATTCCGAGAGTAAAGTTGAAAAACACTATTGCTAAATTGGGTATTGGTTCTACCTGGATCGCTGCTATAGTTGGTATATTATCGCTTAGTGTTGGCTTAAATGAACCCTTATCCATAAAAGCAGTCTGGTTCATAGGTATTGCCGTGTTGGCTTATAGCACCATGATGCAGACTATGCCCTGGCGGATAGTATCTTCCCAGTTCGTTTTTAAAGTTTGGACGATTTACTCAACTATCATGATAGCATTGATTATTCCCTTTACTGGCGGGGCTGATAGTAAAGCCTATATTTTGTTTTTCCTGGTATTCGTTCTAGCAGGAGCTACTTTTACCGTATCTCAAATGTTGGTTATTAGTACCTCGATCTCTTTGGTGTATTGCCTGGAAGTCTTATTGCCTATTCCGATTCATGAATGGCATTCTTTGTTTCCTCACCTGGGATTAGTTATTCCTCTATTCATTGTAGTCTCCTGGGCTTCGACCCGAATAATAAAAGAAGCTCGTGATCAATCTATTAAACGAAGTACTTATGAGAAGCTGGTTGCCAATCTGGAAGTTAAAATCTCACATCTGAATGCTTTGGATGAAATAAGCAAAGCCTCAAGTAGTTCGGATCTTCAGCAGCTGTTTCAAAAGACTATTCAGGTAATCTGCAAGGTGTTTCACAGCGATATTGGCTACCTTATGCTTTGGGATAATCACACCAAAACGCTCAATATGGTTGCCGAACATGGTTATATCAAGGAATCGGAGTTATCAATAGTTCAGGATGGTTTGGGGATTACCGCTACAGCCGCCACCCGTAAGAGTATTGTTACTTTTTCCGAGAAGGATTTCGAGGTTGTTCCGGATCGTGGGTCAAAACCTAAGATGATTAAATCGGGAATTGCAGCGCCAATGATAGCTTCGGGAAGCCTGGTTGGAGTTATTACTATATATTCCAAACAGGAATTAACGTTTTCAGAAGATGAGAGAACACTTCTAGGGCTGATATGTGAAAGAATGGCCGGTATGGTTGTAACCGCCAGACTATATGCTGAAAAGGAACGGAGCGCAACCGAATCATACATATTATATGAAACTGCCCGCACCATAACCAGTCTGGGCTCCGTCCAGGAGGTATTAGATTATTCTACCAGCCGACTGGTAGAGATAACCGGTACAGAAAAGTGTGTAGCTGCAACATTGGATAAAAATTCAGGCTTGCTTAGGGTTAGTGCTTCATATGGTGAGTCAGGTTCTGATCTTTGGGATTACCGTCTGGATATTCATGCTGGCCTGGGTGAATACATAATGAACAATAAAAAAGCCCTGGCAGTTAATAACGCGGAACAGTACTCGGCAGCTGACCAAGAGACCGTATTATTCTTCAATGTTAAGTCATTCATGATGGTACCGATCGTATCCCGAAATGAAACCTATGGCACATTTTACGCTTACAACTCAGATCAAGCTATGCATTTTTCGAAGAAAGCTCTTGATATGGCAGAAGCGTTTTCATCTCTAGTTAGCATCAGCCTGGATAATCTCTTATTACTGGAAAGTCTTAACCAGCAGGTTAATAATTTGAAGGCATTGAATTTAATCAGCGCTAGAATCAATTCCCAGCTAAATCTGCAGGGAACACTGGATCTTATAGTATCCGAAGCAGCGCGGGTTTTAAAGAAGACCGGGGTCGTTTTGGCCTTGTTTAATGAAGAGAATTTCCTGACCGCGAGATCGACTTTTGGGATGTCGGAAAGATTTAAGGCAAATTTTCATATCAGCCCGTCTGATGGTCTAGCCCGGCTGATTTTTGAAGACGGTGAACCCCATTACAGTTGTAATTATGGGAACGACGTTGTGAACCCCAATGACGATGTTATAATCGAACAATTATCTTTTATCATGGGGGTACCATTAAAGAACCCAGCCGGTCAAATCTTTGGCGTACTATATACGGGTGATCCCAATTCTTATCATCCCGGGAAAGAAGAAATTGAACTGGCTACTTTATTCGCCACCCAGGCCAGTATAGCCATCATAAACTCGACCCTATATGAGGATCTTGAAAAACGTTTAGAAATTATGGCCCATCTTTATGATATTACTACCGGACTAGGCAGTCCCAGTGAAACCAGATCGTTTCCGGAGTTCCTCCCTGAGAAAGTCGCCAGCATTCTGGGAGCGGAGTTTTGTGCTTTTTTCCAGTATCATGAACAGAATGAAATGCTTTTCATGTCGCACCCGGTCTATGTCTTTGATCAGACAGAATGGTGGACAGAAGGTAAAGAACTGCGTCTTTCTATTGAATATGGTATAGGCTTCGAAACTTATTTCAATCAGGAGCCAATCTTACTCCCCGGTGGTTTTAGGGACAGCGATGCTATTCCGGGCTTTAGAATGGATCTGGTACGTGACGGGTTATGTGTTCGAGTAGGCACAACACCTAAGATGTCGGGTGTTCTTTTCGTTCTTAATAAAATTCGGGGAACCTTCAATGAAGATGATCGTCGAATGCTATCGGTTATCGTTAATCCGGTAAACGTATTCCTGGATAATGCTCAATTATTAACTGATGTAAAGACACGTGTTCAAAACCTTACTGATTTGATGGATGTTGCCAATGCTTTGCAGGGTTCGCTTCGTGAAGAGGAAATCTTGGATACCATAGTTAAGCGGGTTTCTTCCAGGTTCCAAGCTTTTTCCTGCCAGATCAGTCTAATCAATCCTCAAGTGGGTTATCTTGAGGTTGCGGCCCACTGCGGACTATCTATGGTCACTTCTGATAGCTATGAAGCAGCCGGCTGTATGGCTCTCTACGGTTCGAATTGTCCGGTTTTGACCAATGACGATGCTTACATTTTCCTGCGCAACCGTCAAAGTTGTCCCTTTTTTAATGCAGGAAGCCCGGTTAGATCGTACATGTGTGCGCCGCTGAGAAGCAATAACCAAACTCTTGGGATGCTGCATATTACAAGCCTAGAGGAAAATGCTTTTGTACAAGAAGATTTGTCTCTCCTCTCTTCTTTTGCTGTTGATGCGTCCCTGGCTGTTCAAAGAGGGCATTTATTCAGTGCTCTGGCCGACGAAAACGCCAAAATCGAAACCATAATTCATAGCATGGAAGATCCCCTGGCGGTTCTAGATCGCAGCTCGAAACTTTCGATGGTTAACGATGCTTTCTTCAGGTACCTGGCAGTTAAACAAGACGTTATAGGTATGTCTTTGCCTGAAGCGGTTAATTCTTCGCCTTACAGAATTGAGTTTGAGACCAATCTGGGTGAGTTGATTCATCAGACCCTGAATGAGGGGCGCCGTCATACTATTACCTGCAGTATTTCAGATATTAGCGAATCTCATTTCACCCATGTTACATTCGTTCCTATTATTGACCAGCGTTTCAATATAACCGGGGCTATCGTTCTGTTTCACGATGTCACGGAGTTACAAACCCTTTTGGAGCAATTAGAACAGGAAAAAATCAAAGCCGAAGAAGCTAACCGTTTGAAAAGTGAGTTCCTCGCCAATATGTCTCACGAATTGCGAACCCCTTTAAATAGTATTATTGGTTATAGCCAATGCGTGGTTGATGGCCTGGATGGCCCGGTGAATTTGGAACAGGTCAAGGATTTGAATAGGGTAATCAGCAGCGCTGAGAGTCTTTTGCACTTGATTAACGATGTGCTGGATTTGTCCAAGATTGAAGCCGGAAAAATGGAAATAGTATCCGAACGGGTGGAGGTCCCGTCCCTAATCCGTGATGTCCTTACTTCTTTACTGCCGACGTCGGAACAAAAAGGCGTAGAACTAAGGGAGGATATCGAGTCAAAACTCCCGGTATTAAATACCGATAGTTTTAGAATAAGACAGGTTTTAATTAATCTTGTAAGCAATGCCATGAAATTCACCGATCAGGGAATGGTGACCGTGGGTGCGTATTATAACACGGATTTAAATTCCGTTGTTTTTTATGTCCAAGATACCGGTATAGGTATTGACGAGCAATCCCTTGATTATATTTTTGATGAGTTTCGTCAGGCTGATGGATCAACTACCAGGAGGTATGGAGGTTCGGGGCTGGGGTTATCAATCAGCCGAAAATTGGTGGAATTAATGGGCGGTGACATCTGGGTAGAGAGTAAGGTCAATGTCGGTAGTTGCTTCCATTTTAGTATACCTGTAAAAAAGGCGCAGCCTATTGAATTAACTTTCGCTCAAATTGCAGCCAGTCAGTTTCAAGAACCGAACAATAATCAGATAGTGGTTGCTATAGACGATGATATTGATGTTTTGACTCTTATAAAGAAGTACCTTGAGCCGGAAGGATATCAGGTCGTGGAAGCGCTTTCCGGATTAGATGGCATTCGGTTAATTAAAAAGCTGCAGCCTTTTGCTGTAACCCTGGACATTATGATGCCTGAATTCGATGGCTGGGAAACACTGTATAAAATAAAATGCGATGATGAAATAAAAAACACACCGGTTATCGTAATATCTATTATACGGAACCCGGAATTAGGGTTTGCCTTAGGTGCTACAGAGTATTTGACCAAGCCGTTTCAACGGGATGACCTTATTCAAAAGATAGGACTTTTAAAGAAACCCCATGCGGATACAACTGTTTTAGTGGTAGATGATGATCCAGATTTCTGTGAGATAGTGGAAAAAATGCTGGGAGCTGAATTTAATACTTTAAAAGCACAAAGCGGCGAAGAAGCTCTGGGAATTTTGAACTTTTTCCTTCCTGATATTATTTTGGTGGACCTAATGATGCCTGAAATGGATGGTTTTCAACTAATTACTCATGTCAGAAGCCAGTTTTCCGTTAATATTCCCCTTATTGTAG
>JBLMZW010000064.1:0-21563 GCA_050259035.1 Chitinophagales bacterium
TCTAGTATTTACAGAAAGAAAGGAAGGATACTTGCTGTCTATTGCGGAATTCAATAATGAAAGATCAACGTTAAGGAGACACGTTAAATGCAGGTTCAGGTACTGGCCAGTGGCAGTAAAGGTAATTCTATCCTGGTCGAAATGGGCAATACACGTATTCTGGTCGATGCCGGCATAAGTGCCAGAAGAATAGAACGGGGACTGGAACAGGTTGGCATCAAGGCCAGTGAACTTGATGCTTTGTTAATAACCCACGAGCACTCCGACCATATTAAGGGAGTCGAAGTTCTGGCCCGCAGACATTCACTCCCGGTATATACCCGTCCCCTTACCTGGGAAGGATTGGGCTGCCGTAATCGGCTGCCTCTGCACCTACAAAAAGAAATCTCCCAGGAAATGTCTATCGGAGATATTAAAGTTATACCTTTTAATACCTCTCACGATGCGGCTGACCCGGTAGGTTATTGTTTCCACTTTCAAGAGTTTAAATGGGTAATAGCGACTGATTTAGGTATGGTAACCGATGGTGTAAGAACCGCTCTGGAGGATGCCGACCTGCTTATTCTTGAAGCTAATCATGATATGCAAATGCTGAATGACGGGCCCTATCCAGAGTTTTTAAAGAAACGAATTCGAAGCAATGTTGGGCACTTATCCAATAATGAAGCCGCGAAAGTATTGGCCAGTGTGTCTTTAAAACCCCAAACCAATGTCTTTCTGGCTCATCTCAGTCAGACCAATAATTCTCCCCATCTGGCTCATAATACCGTACAGGAGTTTCTTAAACAGAAGGGTTATAACATAGGACAGGATATTATCCTTAATCATACATTTCAGGATGGTATTTCGGGCTTGGCGCAATCTTAAATCTTCAACCGTTGACTATTTTGTCACCGTGTTGGCAAACTCTAATGATTTAACATAGGAGTCAATAATATCCTGGGTCGTCAGGTTAAGCTTGTCAGTCTCCTGAGTAAACTCTTCCCAATCACCTTTTTCGTAAGAGAGTATCAGATCATAAATGCCCCGAAAATTATTCTCCTCACCCAAAAGAGCCCCTTTTATATCGTTCGAGATAGGTAATTCGTTTAGGATTTCTTCTATGGGTTGTTCCAGGAAAACATGCATTAATGAAAGCAGCCCCATTAAAAACAAATCTGAGCTCTGACTTTTCATTTTTAAAGGTGACGATATAGATTCACAAAACTGGGCCCGGGTAATTGCGGTTATTATTAATTCATCCGGCTTATCGCCGGCGATATCTTTCATAGCCACCAATAACAGCCATTTAACTATTTCACGAGGACCCAACAGGGTGATTGCTTGCTTAATGGAATGAATTTCGTTTCTTAATCCGAATGAAGCCGAATTGATAAATTTTAATAATTTGTATGAGAGTGAAACATCTGTTTTAATTAAGCTTTCAATTTGTTGAATGTCGATATCTTTTTTATTAACTTCCTGCATCAATTGAATATATATATGTTTAAGGGTAGGTATATCCTTGCCTTTTACAATCACTGGTTTTTCAAAAAAGTACCCCTGGAAATAAGAATATCCCATCTCCATGGCTAAATCGAAATCCTCTCTGGTTTCCACCTTTTCGGCCAAAAACTTAATATGAGGTTCATCAACTTGTTCAATGACCCGGTAGCGGTCCTTACCGGTCGTATTTAAAAAATCCACTTTGACTATATCCGCTATTTGGAGCAGCGGTTTAAAACGTGGGCTATAGACGAAATCGTCAAGGGCTATCTGATAGCCCATCTGTTTTAATTTCATGCAGGACGCCAGCAGTTTATCATCCGGTTCAACATCTTCCAGAATCTCAACCACAATCGATTCTTTTGGCAATAGTGTAGCAACTTCTTTTTCCAATAAATTGCGGGTAAAGTTAATAAATGCTTTATGTCCACGGGTAAGTGTATCCAGACCGATCAAGAGGAAGCTGTTGGTTATTACTTCGGAGGATGCCTGGTCGCCGTCGATACCGTTAAAAGCATTCCCGCTGCCAGACCGATAAAGAAGCTCATAGCCGAATATCGCCTGATTTCTATCAAATATTGGTTGCCGGGCAACATAAAAGTCCATTCAAATACGCCACCTATATCTAAATTTTTCTGATTTATAGCATATACCTGACATATATTCGGACGTAATAAGGAATCCATATTTATTGGAATTTCATTCCATGTCGCCTCTAAGCCCGGATAAAATAACCATATTTTCTCTTGTTTTCGCCATAATTTGTTAAATTCCTTCTGCCCTATATTGTAATTCCAATTTTAAATCCTTCGTGAATTGCTTCTAATGCTTTACGAGGACGAATTGCATCACCAATGATATATATTTCTTGTATATATTTCTGAAGCTCTTTGTACATAACATCATTTGAAATCGATCCGGTAGCAATGATGACGTTATCTGCGTGTATTTTGGTTTGGTTACCGCCACTCTCCACCAGCACCCCGTCATCATCAATTGCCAATACTTTTGTTGAACTCAAGGTTTTAATCCGGTAACGTTTCAGGGAAGCCAGCATGCCCCAGCGCGTGGATCGGCCAATATCCAGGCCTATTCCGTCTCGTTGTTCAATTAAGGTTACCTTTTTCGTCCCGCTGCAAGTTAATTCTTCGATTCGGTCAGGTGTTTCCACATGGTGTATTAGTAAAAACCTTGCCATTTCTGCACTGATTGTACCCATGGCAGCAATATGCAATGCGGTCTCACAACCAATAGCCCCGCCTCCGATTACCACTACATTCTTGCCGATAGCCAACCCGTGCTCCAGCAGATCCCAGGCCTGTATAACTATATCCTTTTCAATCCCGGGGATCGGTGGCACCGTTGGTTTAGCGCCAGTAGCAACTATCACCGCCTGGGGCGAGAATTCCCGCACTGCTTCCAAGGTTGCTTCTTTATTTAACCTAACTTTCACCCCAGATGACTCTAAGCTTTTTTCCAGGTTTTTAATTAAATTTAATATGTCTTGCCGGCCGGGAGGCACTGCCGCCAGGTTCAATTGTCCCCCCATGCGATTAGTTTTTTCCCATAGCTCTACCTCATGTCCTCGCCCGGATGCGGCCCGGGCTGCTTCCATTCCGGCCGGGCCCCCACCGATTACCAGAACCCGTTTTCTTTCATTAGTGGGACGAACATCGAATTCGGCTTCGTGTCCGGCCTGGGCGTTAACCAGACATTCTACCGGTTTCATCTCAAAAACATGATCCAGGCAGCCCTGATTGCAGCCAATACACTTGCGTATCTCCTCTATCCGGCCGGTTCTGGCCTTTTCGGGCCAATAGGGATCAGCTATTAGTCCGCGAGCTACCGTAATAAGGTCAGCAGATCCTTCCGCAAGTATTCTTTCGGCCTGCAGCGGATCGTTAATCCTGTTGCTTGCCACCACCGGAATCGTAACAACATCCTTAATTTGCCGGGCTAGATAGACGAAAGTTCCGGGAGGTACTTCCATAGTTATCTGAGGAATATTACTCTCATGCCATCCTCCTGTCACATTTATCGCATCAACCCCCGCCAACTCCAGCTCCCGGGCAAAAGCTTGCAGTTCTTCCCGCGGGGTGCCTCCCGGCAACAGTTCGTTGCCGGCAAACCGGAACATTATAGCCGTCTCAGTACCAATTTGATTTCGTACCTCACGAACCACATCAAGCCCAAAACGCATCCGATTTTCCAGGCTGCCACCGTATGCGTCTGTCCGCTGGTTGGTAAGCGGAGAAAGGAATTGACTTATCAGATACCCGGCACTGCCTATTATCTCCACCAAATCAAACCCGGCTTTCTTAGCCATTACTGCCGCCTGGCCGAAGTTCTTAACCACCTGATTGACGTCCTCTGCGGACATTTCTCTGGGCATCTCAAAATTGAATTTGGAAAACACCGCCGAAGGCGCAATAGGCTGCCGCCCGGTTAAGGCGGAATAGCAATAACGACCGGCGTGAAAAAGTTGACAGCCCACTCGAGTTCCGGTCGCCTTTACCCGATTAGCGAATTCACTCAGGCCGGGAAGATATTTCTGGTCATGGATTGATGGCTGGAATGGGTAACTGTGTTCATCGACATGGCACGCCCCAAGTATAATCAAACCAGCTCCGCCACGTCCTCTTTCTTCATAGAATCTGATCAAACGCTCGGTAACCATGCCGTTATCAGCATAAACAAGCCCCAGGGCAGACATGACTATCCGGTTCTTGACCTCCAGGGTTCCTATTCTTAACGGTGAAAGCAGTATCATTGTCACTCCCCCCAAATAGCATTAAAACACAAAATGCTTAACTGTCTCGTATCTGTTGCCAATACAGACGCATTATGTTTAAAGGTATAGCGTGGTTATTATTACTATTTTAATTAGGTATTTTCCTTCTCCTGGCGGGAGTAAGCTTAAAATTTCAACAAGGGACAATATTCAAATAGGATAAGAATGTTAATATTAGTTATATAATCTGTAACCAAGCATTTTTCGGGGGATGGTGTTTTGACCCAAACTAATCCAATAGCTAGCCTATTGCTTGTTGACGATGACCCGGGAATAATTGATTTTATCTCCCTGGGATTTAAATATGAAGGTTATCAGGTGAATAGCGCTTTAACCGGGTTGGAGGCCCTGGATATTATTCGTTCGGCCCCGCCTGATTTGGTCGTTTTGGATTGGATGCTCCCGGATATTCAAGGGCCAGAAATGTGCCAAAGGATTCGTAGTCTGACTAACGCAGTAATTCTAATGCTTACCGCCAAAGACGAACTGGTTGATCGGGTGCATGGCTTAAGATCTGGGGCAGACGATTACCTGGTTAAACCTTTTCACTTTGACGAGTTGTTGGCTCGAGTCGAAGCTTTGTTACGGCGTAGCGGCCGTACTTCTCTGAATGACACTCTGCATTTTGATGATTTGACTCTTTATCCTTCGAGACACGAAGCATTTCGTGGAACCCGTCGATTAAACCTAACCCCTACTGAATTCGATTTACTCGACCTATTTATGCGTCATCCTCATCAAGTATTATCTAAAGAAACATTGATTCAAAACGTTTGGGGTTTTGATTTCCATGGAGAAACGAACGTCGTAGAAGTTTATGTAGGTTACCTTCGTCGTAAGCTCGGTGAACCACCTCTGATTCAAACGATCCGCGGGGTAGGCTATGTCCTGGAGGAATCAGAACGTTGAATATGCCTTACCGCTATTTTAGTCTAAGAGTGCTTTTAGGGCTGGGAATCGCCGCTGTTTTAACAGTCCTATTGATTGTCTATGGATTTATCGCTTTTGATGAATTAAAGACTGATCTTATGGATACCGCGCAAGCTCGTATCCGGGCTCAGGTTACACCTGCCCTGGAAAAACGCAACTTGGAATATTCTCATGGAGAGATCAGGAGGGCTACAGAATTAGCCGAAAGATTAGGTCTTCAGGGATTATCAGTCAGGATTTACGATCATAACGGGCATATCTTAACCCAACATGGCCTGATTATGGCCCGGGCTCTGACTGAAGAGACATTCCAACCCATTATCGGAAAAGGTCAAAAAGAAATATTTATGATTGATACTATATCATCTCATCGGGAATTAGTATATCTAACTGTTGCCAGGCCTTACAATCAACCATTATTACTGGTGGAAACCCGTGATTCATTGGCCCACGTTGACACTTCTTTAGCTCGCGATCGTTTCTGGCTGATTGTAGGGGGATTACTGGTCTTACTTATAGCGTTACTGTTAACTCAGCTGGTCATTGGCTTAGTTCTCCGGCCATTGACCAAACTGGCGAATACCGCCCGCGATATATCCAAGGGCAACCTGGCACAGAGAGCAGATTTAACCGTCACTCATGATGAGGTCGGTACACTGGTTAGTACTTTCAACCTTATGATGGATCGCCTGGAAGAGGCTTTTGCGGCCCAGCAAAAAGCTACTGATGAAGTCAAGGAGCTTACGGCCAACGCCTCCCACGAACTGCGGTCTCATCTCACAGTTCTTGGCGGGTACGTAGATATACTTCAGCGGGGAGCCGCCGGTGATGCAAAGGAACAAGCTCGCGTTTTGGGTGCTATTAGCGGCGAATTTGATCGTTTGAGTCGTTTGGTTGATGACCTGCTGACCCTTGCTCGTTTAGGGGCCGGACAACCTCTCCAACGACAGAAGATTGATATACACCCCTTATTGAACGAAATTGTTCAACAAGCCTTGATCCTCCATCCGGAGCGTCGGATTACTGTTGAATCTATGGTCGGCCTGTCGCTTTTGGCTGATCCCGATCGCTTACGCCAGGCATTGGACAACCTTATAAGAAACGCACTACAGCATACACCATCTAAAGCCCGCATCACTCTGGGTGCCGAAGCTGAATCTCGCTATATGCGTCTCTGGGTGCACGATACGGGTCCGGGTATTCCCCCGGACCAACTTAATCACGTTTTTGAACGTTTCTGGCGGGCCGATCCTTCTCGCAGCCGTAACCGGGGAAGCGGTTTGGGCCTGGCTATTGTAGCCGCAGTTGCGGAAGCACACGAGGGTTACACCCGGGTAGAAAGCAGCACTTCTGGCACCACTTTCTCGATTTTTTTACCTCTGATCTGATTCACTTTGGTTATTCGCCCGTTCTTGCCTTCTTAACCATTTCTTATCATTATCTCAGCTAATCCTCAGGATATTTTGGTATTCTGATATTTAATCAACCAGTGGGGGTCATCAAAGGGCAGATAATACGTTTAAATTACTCAAAGTGCTCTCTGGGAAGGAATGCCCCGACTGTCATACTCCTTTAAAGACTTGTATTCGAAACGGCTTAGCTATCCAGGTCTGCTATTCGTGTCAGGGTTTATGGTTAGCCGGTAAAGAAGTCAGGAAACTGGGATCTAGTAACTTTGAATCTTTTTCGGCAGATCTTGCCAAAAACTATAGTAAGAAAATTGTGCAGTTTAAGACTCGTCTAAAGTAAATAAGCGTCCAAACTGCAATTCGGTCAAGCTGGCAAGTGCTGGGCCCATAGGGCAGCGGGAAATAGAATCCGCGGGACCTCGTAAGAGGTTCTTTTTTTATCTAACTAAAAGTAAGGGTGATAACTGTGACGCCAACAGTCAAAGCAGCATGGGTTTCCGTCTTAAGCAATACAACTCTGGTTATAGCCAAGGTAATTGTAGGTATAACTATTGGGTCGGTAAGCGTAATCTCTGAAGCTATTCATTCTGGGAATGACTTGTTAGCTTCAATTATCGCATTGTTTGCGGTCAAAACTTCCTCTAAACCGCCCGATGAACGGCATAATTATGGACACGGCAAGGTGGAAAACATTTCGGGAACCATTGAGGCATTGTTGATCTTTATTGCCGCAATCATGATTATAAAGGAAGCAGTTGAAAAACTAATGGGCAGCGGTGAGCTTTTAACAGTCAACTGGGGAATCGGGGTAATGGGCTTATCCGCATGTCTTAACCTGGCAGTTTCTGCTTACCTAATGAAAATAGCGCGTCAGGAACATTCTATTGCCCTGGAAGCTGATGCCATGCACCTTCGTACCGATGTATATACATCATTTGGGGTTATGGCAGGATTGGTTCTAATTAAGATTACCGGGTTGGCAATACTTGACCCTCTGGTAGCTATGATGGTAGCTCTGCTTATAGTTAAAGCGGCCTATGAGTTAACCAGGAAAGCATTCGTTCCTTTAATGGACACTTCTCTTTCTTCTGAAGAGGTAACCGCTTTAAAGGTAGTTATGGAAAAGTGTATAGAAGAATATGAAGATATTGAGTACCATGATTTACGCACCCGGCGCTCAGGGAAAGAATGTCATATTGATTTTCATTTAGTAGCTAACCCTCATAGAAGTATTGCAGAGATACATCGTTTATGTGATCAACTGGAGGAACAAATTGGGTCGGAGTTTCCCCATTCTTATGTAATGGTCCATGTTGAACCAAATGGCTTGATTCAACAAGATTAACGATCAATGAAGGGCCGAGTAATGTTATGAAAATAACAAAACTCGGCCCTTTTTGTTACTATTCAGTGGCTAAAACTTTCGAAAACCTGATCCGGGTTACAGGTCGAACGTATATTTTCGCTTGCGGCGAATCATGGTCACCAGTTTAACTACTATAATAATCAGGAGCAGAACCAACACCAATAGACCTATGGCACCCCAGGTGATATAAGTGGCTCCCTTAATTAGATATATTGGATTCCATGATGCGATTGCCTGGTATCTGCCAGCCGACCGGCTATAGCTGGCAGGTATATCCGGGATACCGTTTCCGTTTTTATCCGGTTGTGCCAACAAGTAATCAGCCAGGCATTTCCATTCCTTTAATTCTTGAATTCCCGGCTTATTGGGATTGACGTCAATGACTGTCTGTTTTAAATCCTTAATAGGATTTCCTTCCCGGTCTTTTGGTTCCGCATTAATAATGCCGTAGCTTAGAGATCCCATTTTACTGAGCATAACCATGGTCATATAGCTGGCTGATACCCGGTATAGTTTATCGGGTTGAATTTCTTCATAGCCTTGCGGTGTACTTATCTCCAACTGATAAATCCGGTCAAAAGGAATACGATTGGGATTATAACGGAATTTGACCCCGGAAAGCTGAAGATTGTAATCCGGTTTAACCGCCGCAAATACCGCCTGAGTTTCCAAACAGTTTTTTATTTCTTTACCGTAGAAGTAGCAGCTTACTAAAGGATAGCTGGCACTCCCGTCGGGAGCCATGCCCAGAGAGAGAACCCGAAAAACATCATCCACTTTAATAGCTCCGCTGCTCAAAGAATCCCTGATCTCCCCTTGCGGTGCCACCGCCAGGTTCAAATAATCCCCGTTTTCGCCTTCGGTCTTCATTACAGCAGCCTTAATGGCATCAGCGATCATATCTCCCAGCCCGGTTTCCTCATCACTTTTGCGTCCAAATTCCAGGGTTTTCATACTATAACTAGATTCGGCCAGAGCTTGATCAAACGTTAACCCGTACTGAGACAGAAAATCACGACTGACCAGTTCTTTGTATCCTTGAATGTCTGAAGCCACAGACTGATCTGTCGGTATTTCAGGCGAAATATCCTCCAATTGATATTTGCTTAATTGGGCTTCTCCAGACCGAATATCAAGGTCAATAATTCCCATATATTTGCCGTAGCACCCGGCCGATGCAATTATGGTTTTACCTTTAATAATCGGTTTGCTTAATGTGGTATGGGTATGGCCGCTTATTATCACGTCAATTTCAGGAACCTCTTCTGCCAGAATCTCATCTTCCGAATCTTCCTTTACCTCTCTGGTTCCCGAATGGGAGATGCAGACAATGAGGTCAACCTTTTCTTTATTCTTTAAAACATTTACCACTCGTTTCGCTGTTTCTATTTGATCCTTTACTGCAATATCGTCTCCCCAGATTAAGTCATGGGTCGCATCCTTCCCCAGAAGGCCGAATACCCCTATCTTAATTCCATTCTTTTCGATTATCGAATAATCTTTAACCGGATATTTATCCATCGCGATTTTAAGACCGCTTTTGGTCTCCTGTCCCGGCTTGAATCCTATGTTAGAAGCTATCATTTGAGGCAGTGTTTGGCCTTTGCCTTGACTATTATTTAGCGCCGCCGCCAGTCCGGGAGAATCAAAATCAAATTCATGGTTGCCAAAGGTTGTGGCATCATATCCCATTTTGCCCATCAAGCCAAGTTCTACCGGCTCTCGGGTAAATAGAGTATGGAAAAGAGTTCCCATACTAAAATCACCGGCGTCCACAACTAAGACTCCTCCCGGGTTCTTGCTTTTTTCTCTTTGAATGACCGAGGCCAACCGGGCAAAGCCGCCCCTCTCTTCTTCTTTCCCCTGTGAATTAATGTCGGGATAAGGTTGGAGATGCGAATGGAGATCGTGGGTAAATAAGATGGTAAGATGCTGACTTTCTGCCGCGCCAGTCCCGGGCTGTACCAGACATCCCAACACCAGCACAAAAACCAGAAAAACAATTAGTTTCAAATATCCCCGGGCCAAATCGTATCCTCCTTCCGAAATTGATGAATTAGTTCGTTTCTACTAACTACTATTCAAATTACCGAAAACATAATCATTTCTTTTATTCGGTAGCGTCTGGATATTCTCCTTCCTTGGTCCTATTTGTCTAATGTGGGGACTCCGCCCATAAGTATTATAAGAATGGTCCTTTACCACACAATGGCTTTCAATTCCGTTGCTGGAAACTAATGTGTAACGCTGGTTATCTCCTCCACATAGTATATAAATGTCCATCCAGTTATTTAATAATTGCCGAAAGGGGGCTTAACATTTGAGTGTAAAAAGAAGATGGTCAGCAAAAGCGGCGGCTTCGACAATCGGAAGTTCCTTTAAGCTAAGCGGTGATGTAGGAGGGGAAATGGACTTCTTTGTCGACCCGGGCGCAACCAGAAGATTACAGGTCATCGGCCTATCACTGCCTGCAAATTCCAGCCTTATAGTCAGGCGAGCCCGGTTCTTTTTCAACGACCCGGAAATCTTTCTCAGGGTATCAGTCTTAAACATAGAAACAACTGAAATCCGGCATTGGTTGGCCCCAACCAGTGCTGGTGAAGTAGTTCCTAATATAGTCCTGCTTAATACCACCCGAGCTCGGAATATTTACGTGGCTATCGCCGGCACCAATGTCAGAACCACCGGATCATCCCTTTTTAGGCCTGATGATGGCTGGTGGGTTAAATTCTCAATCGTTTCCAGAAGTTAAATCGGGCATAAATAATAGGCAGCGGTTTGGCAACTGCTGCCTGCTTTTTGCGCGAGATGTTTAACCCCTTCTTAGACTAGCAGACACAGGGTTTCCTTAATTTAACGTGCAATAATTCCAGAACTTCATGGATAGGATTAATGAAAGTATAGCGGTCAGATCCTGCAAATAGCAGCCCCACCGCATGATTATGTTCACTTACTACCAGAGAACCACTATCCCCACCCTTGTCAAAAACATCGGCAACGATCTGATGTTTAAATTTTAAAATTCGTCCGTCATAATCTACCGAGATTATTGCATTGGTGGCTCGAATACGGCTGTGGGTCAGCCCGGTTGTGCGGCCGGACTTTTTAACCTCCATTCCCAGCCTGGCATGGGTGGCCTCTTTTACAGTTCCAATGCCCAGAATATATGGGACCACCAAACCCCGTCTCAGAGGCCTGGCTACTGCGGCATCAACTACGTTGTAGGACTTCTCTTTCAGGGGAACAAATCGATAAAGCCTGGCTATAGTATCGTTTTTAATGGTCCCTCCGTCCAGGGGCCCCGGCTGCAGGATGGGGTCGCCGATTTTAGCCCGGTGGTCATGACCATTGGTTGAATTGGCCAGTACATGATTATTGGATAAGATTAACCGTTTGCCGGTATGTTTATCGTAAACTACTGTACCCAGTGTACCCGCGGTTATCTTATAGTGTCCAATGCTTACCCCCCCCGGTGCGGGACGCCAACGAGATTTACGTGATTTATCAGCTCCCCGGGTATCTGATACCAAACTTGTTTGGGCCTCGCGGGCCTTTATCTGTCCTACCTCGATTACATCGCTCACCTTGCCTCCCAGTTGCTTTGGCACCACATGGGTATGGGCCAACTGGCTCTCGGGTACCTTCTGGCTAACCATAACTACTATAGCTTCTTCACCGGTTAGCTGCCCGGCTCTCTCCTTTAAGCCATAGCCGACTCCGACCACATGGGGAAGAGATAAAATCTGATCAATAGTATCTTTATCAAGGTATTTATCCATAAAAAAACCCCCACTTTCCAAATTATGCTACATTATATGGAAAACAGGGGGGCGTTGTGATGGTCTTCCTATTCAGCTTCTTTTATGCGCCTGTCATACCCGCCTTGCGCATTCGAATAGTTAAAGGAGTTACCTCCATCAACTCATCATCATCGATGAATTCCAGACACTGTTCCAGGCTCATGGCCCTTGGAGGGGTCAGCTTAACCGCGATATCGGAAGTTGAACTGCGGATATTGGTCAAATGCTTCTTTTTACATACATTCACAACCAGATCACCAGGGCGAGCATGTTCTCCCACTACCATCCCGCGATACACCGGAATACCAGGCCCAATAAACAGGTCACCTCGTTCCTGAGCATTTTCCAGGCCATAACCGGTAGTATCCCCCGCCTCATGAGCCACCAGGGAACCACGCGTTCGAACGTTTATTTCACCGCGATGCGGCGCATATCCATGAAAACGATGATGAAGGATTCCTGTTCCCTTGGTATCGGTTAGAAACTCAGACCTGAAGCCAAACAGTCCTCGGGTAGGCCCTCTGAATTCCAACACCACACTCCCATCAGGTCGGTTTTCCATGTTAACCAGTTCGCACTTCCGCGAGCCAAGCTTTTCCATTACTATACCTACATAATCATCTGGAACCTCAATAAATATCTCTTCCACCGGTTCACAGCGTTCACCGTCGATATCCTTTTCAATAACCTGGGGTCTCGAAACCTCAAACTCGTACCCCTCCCGCCGCATGGTCTCAATTAAAATGGAGAGATGCAGTTCCCCTCTTCCGGCCACCTGAAAAGTATCCGGGCTATCAGTCTCCGAAACCCTAAGACTGACATCTGATTCAAGTTCCCGCATCAAGCGCTCACTTAATTTCCGCGAAGTGACATAACTTCCCTCTCGCCCGGCCAGGGGACTCTTGTTAACCTGAAACGACACTGCAACCGTGGGCTCATCAATTCGAACGAAATTCAAAGGACAAGGGTTGTCCGGGTCGCAAATCGTATCCCCAACATTAAAATCATCAATACCGGCCAGAACTACAATGTTCCCCGTCTCCGCTTTTTCCGCCGCTACTTTTTTCAGGCCTTCGAATATATATAGTCCCGATACTCGCTGACGGCGCCCCGTTCCTTCCGGCCAGGCTACAACCACATCCTGTTTATTTAAAACCGCTCCATTACTTATACGCCCTACTGCCTGGGTCCCAATATAAGGATCATGGTCAATCATGGTAATACCAATTTGTAAGCTCCCTTCCGGGTCACCCCCTGGCGAAGGAATGCGTTCTATTATCGTTTCAAACAGCGGTTTCAAACCCTCTCCCGGGGTATCAGCGTCATAGCTTGCCTGTCCGGCCCGTGCATTGGTATATACCACCGGAAAATCCAATTGCTCATCGGTAGCACCCAACTCGATAAATAAATCCAGTACCTCATCCAGAACCTCTAAAGGTCTGGCACCAGATCGATCAATTTTATTAACCACTACTACCGGCAACAAACCAGCGGCTAAAGCCTTCTTTAATACAAACCGGGTTTGGGGCATCGGTCCCTCAAAAGCATCAACCAGGAGTAAAACCCCATCCACCATCTGAACTATGCGCTCCACCTCGCCCCCAAAATCAGCATGTCCGGGGGTATCAACAATATTAAACCGATAATCTTTGTAAAACACCGCAGTGTTTTTGGCCATTATGGTAATTCCACGTTCCCGCTCCAGGTCATTCCGATCCAATACCCGATCTTCAATCACCTGCTTCTCGTGGAAAACGCCGCTTTGCTTAAGCATCCCATCTACCAGAGTTGTCTTGCCATGGTCTACATGGGCAATAATAGCCAGGTTTCTAATTCTGCATTGGTCCATTAGGAGGTTCCTTTCTATTAGAAAATAACGTTGCACTGACTGATTCAAAGATGACAACTAATTGATTATACCAGTAATCAGTCTCATTACGGATAAAATTATACCCAAAAGCCAGGTGATTGTTTCAATATACATTTATTAAGATTGATACTTTTAATGAAAACAAGGAGTTCAGTACAGAATTTTTGTCCATCCTTCCTAAGTGACATAGTAAGAACAAAACCGACTGATAAAGGTGAAAAAATATCATTTCGCCACAATCCGACATTTTCTCTAAAGGAAATCGCGGCTTCATATCAGAATTCCTAAATACTATGTCGATTTATATCAGTTTATGGAGCAGCTTACGATGGTTGAAAAGCAGGAGGATTGGACTGTCTCAGAAGATATATTGGATTTATTTACTGACGGTTTTATTATTCTGGATTGCGATTGGCGTTTTACGTTTATTAATAAAACCGCTGGACGATATTTCCCTGTACCCAGAGAAGAACTCCTGGGGCAGGTTATCTGGGATACTTTTCCCTCGTTAATAAATACTACCGTATATACTGGTCTTCACAGTCCTCGTATCCATCAGATGCCCACTCATTTTACATTGGATACGATTAATGGAGTAAGTTTTGATATTTCTACTAAGCCTGAGAAATCAAGTCTTATGGTTTGCTTTCACGAGAATACCGGCTGCCAACATCCGGAGGAAATTTCGTCACAAACCATTAGAACGCTTTTACCGGTTTTTCATCAAAACCCCATACCTATGGTGATATGTCGAGCCAGTGATTATGTAATAATTGAGGTCAATGAAAATCTTTGCTCGAATACGGAATACAGTCGAATAGAGCTGGTTGGCAAGACTCCTCAAACCATTGGTATTTTTCCTAATCTAGACAGGTTGAATTGCGCTCTTAAGAGTCTGGCCAGCGGATCTCCATTACGCGATCATGAGGCCATCTATATAACAAAATTAGGATTACAACGTACTGTTTTGATTTCCGCCAGTAAGGTTTTTCTTACCGAGCCCTGCTTCTTATTCACTATCATAGATATTACCGACCGCAAAATCTTGGAGAAAAGGTACCGCGATAGTAAGGAGCTTTTCGAGACATCTATTGAAAGCCTGGTCAGTTGTTTCACAATTTTAACCGCCAGGCGAAATCCGGTTGGAAAGATAATTGATCTAGAAATTCAGTACTGTAATCAAGCCGCAGTCTCCAGTATTGGAAAAGACAGAAATTCTGTTCCCCGTCTCCTATCCGAACTAATCCCCGGTCTTTTAGATCTAAAAATTTTCGCTATGTACTGTGACGTTATTAATACCGGTCGTCCGTTAATGCTGGAGTCTTTTCCTTATGATACTAATGTTTGGGTTGAAAAAGGCGGAGCGTTTGATTTGCAGGCCGTAAAGTTAGGCGACGGTCTGGTAATATCCTGGAGCGATGTTTCGGCCCGCTATCAGGCGGAAAAATCCTTGCGTACTTCTGAGGACCGGTTTTCTAAGACCTTCCACTGGAGTCCCGTCGCGATGGTCATTGTTCGGTTATCCGACCTGAAAGTTCTCGATATTAATGAACAGTGTATCGCGTTAACCGGTTATTCCTACGAAGAACTGGCCATTAAGAATGGGCCCGGGGCCGAGTTGTTGACTAAAATGCACGGGGTAGTCGAAATGCTTCCCAGCATGAAGGAGGGGCTCTCCTATAAGGAGTTGGACGTGGAATTCCAAACCAAATCCGGAAGCCAACGGATAGCCCGGGCTTCAATTGCAACCCTTATTATAGAAGAAGAACTCTGTGCTCTTTTAACTTTTCAAGACATAACCGAGCAAAAGGCCTCTGAGGAACGTTTCTGGAAGGCTTTCCAATTAAGTCCGGTAGCCATGGCTATCGCGCGCGCATCAGACAGTACCTGCATTGATGTCAATCAGCGAGCTTTAGAATTAAGCGGCTACACCAGAGAAGAGGTTATGGGCCGCAGCCCGGGTGATTTAGGCTTATATCTGAGTGACGAGCTGCGCCTTAAACTTCTTAATAGGGTAGCGAATCATCAATCGATTCACGATGTAGAAACCTGTTTTCGGGTTAAGAACGGCAAAGAGTATGTGAGCATATTTTCCGTTGAGTTAATTTCTCTTGGCGGTGAACTCTGCCTTCTGGCAGCATTTCAGGACATTACCGAGCGAAAGCAGCTTGAGGATAAACTGCGTTCCAGTAAAGAACGTTTTGAGACCTCGATCGAAAATCTGGTTGATTGTTTCGTTATTCTTTCTGCTTTACGTAATAATACCGGGGAAATAACTGATTTTAGACTCGATTATATCAATCAGGCTGCGTGTCAGTATTTACACGCCAAGAAGGAGATGGTTAGTCACAGCCTCAGCGAATTAATCGGCGGGTTTATTAACGATAAATTTTTCCATCAGTGCTGCCAGGTGGTTGACACCGGCCAGGCGTTTATCGCGGAGTCCTGGAGTTATGCTAACCCGCTAGAGCCATACGTTTCCGGTATCTATGATGTTCAGGCCACCAGGTTAGACGATGGCCTGGTTATCTCCTGGCGTGATGTTTCAGGAAGAGAAGAAGCAGCAGAAGCCTTGCGGGCTTCGGAAGAACGTTTTTATAAAGCATTTCATAAAAGCCCTCTATCCATGTCAATTGCACGAAATTCAGATGGCGTTTATCTTGATGTTAACGAACAATGGTCTGCGGTTACCGGTTACTCCCGCGAAGAAGCCATTGGTAAAAATGCCGGGGATTTTAACCTATATAGGAATTTGGAAAGAATTGATATGCTTGAGATGTATATGAAGACGGGCCAAGAAATTCGCGATGTTGAAATAGAATTCCGGGTTAAATCAAATGCTATTCGTACAGTAAGCCTCTCAATCGAACAGATTACATTAAACGGCGAATCCTGTCGCCTGAACGTTTTCAAGGATATTACTAAAAGCAAGGAATTAGAGCAAAACCTGGCTCGCCTGGACCGGCTGAATTTAGTGGGAGAAACCGCGGCCAGTATGGGCCATGAAATTAGAAATCCAATAACCATAGTGCGCGGGTTTTTACAGCTCTTTTTGGAGGATTCGAAAATACAGGAACATCATAATGAAATTGAATTAATGATTGAGGAACTGGATCGCAGCAGCAATATTATTAGCGAATTTCTGCTGTTGGCTAAAAACAAAGCTATAGAGCTTAAGCATCAAGATCTTAATATGGCTATTATTGCCCTAAATCCTTTAATCAGGGCTGATGCAGCATCTCGCGATATGTCCATATTAGTCTCTTTGGAAGAGATTCCTGAATTGGCTCTTGACCAGCAAGAGATTCGCCAGCTGATTCTAAACCTTACTAGAAATGGACTGGAAGCCATGTCGCCTGGCGGAGTACTCACCATGACCACCCGGCTTTTACAGAATGAAGTTGTTCTATCGGTTAGAGATGAAGGTAGTGGTATTCCCCCTGAGATTATATCTCGTTTGGGAACTCCATTCTTATCCACCAAAGATAATGGAGTTGGGCTTGGTCTGGCAGTCTGTTACAGCGTTGCTGCGCGTCACAATGCTACGTTAGACTTTGACACTGGCCCCAACGGAACCACGTTCAACGTACACTTCAAACTTCCCAATTAAGAAGGCCATAAAAAAGTACATTCATAAGCAGTAAAGATAAGCCTGTTACTTCTTCATTGCCGCCTTCCTTAGATCTTCGGGCATTTTCTCGATAGCGTACCGTAGGGCAGTTCGCGGCATAACAGCTTTATTGTTTACCACATAATCAAACACTTCTTTTTGGTGGGTACGACTGGCTTCCTTCAGCATCCAACCGTATCCCTTCTGAACCAGGTCTTCCTTGTCTAGCAGTAAAAGGTCCGCGATTTCAAAAACGTCTTCTAAGAATTTTCCGTGTCTAGCGGGTATAATGAGTGTTACTGCCGATGCCCGCCGCACCCAGTAGTTATCAGACTTGGCCCATTTTTTGAGTTCATTTAAATATTCCGGGTAGTTTTCTATAAATGCTCCAATAGTATGATTGCACAAAGTATCGCAGGCAGCCCAATTGCTGACATAATTACTCACCCAATTTTCGAAAATATTAAAGTCGTCTGGTTCGTAATCCTTACGAACATAGTAAGACCAGTTGCAGGCTATAAAAGACTCTTCCATAAAGCCGGATTTCCATAATTCTTCGCAAAGGTTTAAAACTTCGGCCTTTGGCATAGACTTTACGTTTTTAAACTGTTCTTTACTGATTTGGGTAACCAGGGCCGTTTTCACGCCATATAACTTAATGGCTTCCTTGAAATACCTGTGACCGCTTTCCCTTGTCTTTTCATCCGCGTTCTTTTTTAGTTCTTCCCTAATGAGTTCAATAACTTCACTCATATTTATTTACTCCCTTCCCACCTTAACCCTCTTGCATTTCTTTCATCTATAATTCAATCTAATATACCTGTACCGTTTTCCCGTTCGTATGTAGAAATTCCTTTTCCAGAACACCATTATATTTAACCATGCTCTTTATGATCCTATTGTCTCGGGGAGAATTAACCAGTTAGCAACTGCAGGACCATCTGTGGTCTCTGGTTGGCCTGCGCCAGCATCGCGATTCCCGCCTGGGAGAGTATGTTCCACCTGGTGTAGGACATCATCTCGCTAGCCATATCTACATCTCGTATCCGTGATTCACCCGCAGTTAGATTTTCCCCGGCAACAGTGAGATTGCTCATCGTGTGTTCGAGACGGTTCTGGTATGCCCCGATCTTCGAGCGCTGCGACGATACCCGGCTGATGGCCAGGTCGATGCGAGTTATCGCCCGTCCTGCCAAATTACGGTTTGTTACCAGGATACCATCGAGACCCAGAGCATGGCTACTCATATTGCCGATGGCTATCGCCATATCTTGTCCCTCATTAGCGCCGATTTGCAGAGCCATGTTCCGATCCGCCAAATGGACGAAAGTCTCGGCGCTGCCACCGCTCAGATCGAAGTTCTTCGTGGTGCTGTTCCATGACACAGTAATACCACTGCAGCTGTCAAACTGAACATCTATGTTGGGGTTAATTATCCCTACCAACATATTGGATCCGGTTTTAACACCGGCAGCAATCACCTGTCCGGTATGAGCGTCTTCTACGTCGATACTATAGGTGGTCTCCGTTGCTTTCTGAACTGTGTTTAATCCCAAAGCCTTCAAGACATTATCGTCTCCCAGGAAACTCAATTCGCCGTTGGCACCGGCGATAGCAGAGCGGATAATCATTGTTCCGCCCACTGATTCGAGGCCAGAATCAGACACATTACGGGTTACACCGGGCGTTAATATATATGGATCGAAAGACGGGTTTTCCGATGGCGTGACCGTATCGGTTGGCCATATCACATTCCAGTTCTCCAAGGGCTGGCCATCAACTGTGTCCACCGCCAGTGATTCATCAATGACATCTTGCGCAGACAGTACGGGATTGCTGGCATTCCAGTCATTGCCGCCAATAGCCCCGGTATCCACATTATTGAGATCTCCACCCGCGATTAGGCCAGTCAGAAACGCCTGTCCATTAGCGCCTGCGGCATCTGCCGTGAAGGCTGCCGCATCGGCCAGTGCGGTAAAGTTGGCAATCGCCTGATCCATCGTGTGATCGCTCAAGTATTGGACAAAATTTTTGATGTCGTTGGCCGGGTTTTCGGCCTGGATCAATGTTTCGAGATACCTTACAGCTATATAGCCTCCGGAATAGGCGTTACTTGTTGAATCCCAAGCAGCGTTGACGGTGCCCATTATGGTTGCGACAGCCGCAGGATTGCTCCCTTCAGCGACATAATCGCTTAAAACACGCTCGTCCCCACCATGGATCAGTTCTGCCATGCCTTCCTTGAACCAGGTGGGTATTACTCCATCATTCCAGTTCATATTCACACTCATAATGGCATGAACCATTTCGTGGGCAATGATTCGGTCATCATAGAAAGGCGGGGAATTCGCCCCGTCTCCATCGGGGAATGTTCCTGGCTGGAAATCCGCAAGGTCGATCCATAATACATGATCTGAGGCACGTCCGCCGGTTGGTACCACATCGAGAGGGTTAGTAGATGCGCTGACCGCTGCCAGAGTCCCAGCAGCTGCCTTATCATAAAACTTGACTGTTAGATCAAGACCAGTGCCAGTAATGCCGTAGTATTGTTCCACCCTCTCCTCTGCCATCTCCAGCCAGCCACGTTTTAGGCCATAGATCATTTTTTGGATCTCGTTCATCGCGGAATAGGGAACATCTTCTGGCATAACATAGGAGACGAATTGATTCTTTTCGCTGGCACTTAAATTGTCGGCTTGCCCCAGGTCGTTGGCCAATAGGGAATTAATCTTATCGCGCAGGTCTCCTACAGTATCGGTTGAGTAAAGCGTGAAGGACGCGGCTTTCCCGTCGCCCTGTATCACAGATATAGTCTGGGGATCCTGTAAAATAAAATTCCCTGAAGCACCCCAAAACTCAGCCACGTCATATAGCAAAGTGGTGTCAGACGCCCCTTTTCCGGCATCGTCACCTTTGTTAATAGTGAAGCGGTTAGTCTTTTGAACCTGATTTTGTCCGGGACTAGAGCTTATGACGAGCTTGTAATTGCTGCTATTAGAGACTTGCCCATACCCATCGCGGATGATCACACTGGTTGATAATTTGTCAGTGGAAACGAGAGCCGCCGTAGATCCATCCAGGAGGCGCTTGGTATTAAACTCGGTATTGTTTCCGATTCGATCTATTTCGGAACGCAGTTGGTATATTTCCTTTTGGATTTCCATGCGGTCAGTTGAGGTATACGTATCATTAGCCGCCTGTACGGATAATTCACGCATTCTTTGCAGGATTGAATGGACCTCATTCAATCCACCTTCTGCAGTCTGTAGAAGGGATATCCCGTCCTGGGAATTGTGAATCGCCTGCGTAAGTCCTCGGATCTGCCCCCGCATTTTTTCAGAAATAGCCAAACCGGCAGCATCATCTGATGCCCGGTTGATGCGAAGGCCGGACGAAAGTTTCTCCAGTGACTTTGACGCCATGGTGGAGGTCCAACTCAATTTATTGAAGGCATTCAATGCCGTTATATTATGACGGACCCTCATGGACATTAATCCTCCCTGATTACTTAGACCGCCTCCTTGCGGTTCGAGTCACACCACGCATATGTCCACAAAGTGAGTTATATTAATATTATCATATAAGTCGAAATTGATCGAATTTTCTGTTTTTAATGAACGGAATGTTTAATCTCCCCCGTTCATTAAACAATACCGGCCCCCCTGGTCCCCAGGAAAGCCGTAGACTTTTATGGCCGGAGGAACGGAATTCGTCAGCAACTCCGGGCCCGTAAGATCTTATCATGAAGATCGATTAGATCAGGATTCAGTCCGGTAATCTTTTGCGCCTCATCCTGAACCAATCGATTGCATTCGTCACACAAATGGCCTTTGTCTCGATTATACTTAATGTCCAGGTAGCGAAAGTCGGTAAAAGGGATATAGAACTTTCTTTTGCATATAAGGCATATGGTCGAGTACATGATAATGCCTCCTTTGCGGGTTTATCCTAAATAAACCCGGCCTTCGTCTCCATCAACCACAACTTGCTGACCATCTTTAATCTGTTTCATAACACCTCGTACATTAACCACAGCGGGAACTCCGTATTCCCGGGCCACAATCGAACCATGCGACAGGTACCCGCCTGTCTCCATGATTAATGCTGACGCTTTTAAAAATAAAGGAGTCCAACTGGGCTCTGTAGAAGGCGTTACCAGGACCTCCCCGGGCTGTAATCGGCTGCCTTCGGCTGGATGGTTGATTAAACGTGTCGGACCGGAAGCCTTTCCGGCAGCTGCTCCTACGCCTATCAAATAATTGCCGGAAGGATTCACGATGGCCTGACTGAAAATTGATTCAT
>JBLMZW010000065.1:0-5447 GCA_050259035.1 Chitinophagales bacterium
CCCTCATAATTAACGTCCACCAGGGAAAAATCAGGTTGGGTTGAATCGTTAGCCACTTTGACATAAATAGTGGCTGAGTCCTGGCCAGAGTTGCCTTTGCCCCATCGGTAATTAGCATTAACCCCAACTGAAAAGACCCCTGGTTTGACGTCGGATGGAACTTCTACATTAAATCTGGCGGAACATTTTTGCGATCCGATGTTACCCATATTTTGAGTTAAAGAAATCATCCGTGGGTTGAAAGGCCCTTTATCTGGATCGGTTACGCTTAACGAAACTACGACGTCTTTGGCGCTGGTGGGACTGATATTTTCTATTGGTATGGAAAGAACTGATTTTTCGCCTGCCTTCAAGACAGGAAGCCATCCTTCACTCCCAATAATAAGACGAGGTGCTTCAGTTACTTCTTCAGTTGTATCAGACGCTGTATAATCGGAAGAATCTTCAGCCCTGAGTAAACCAAAACTATTAAAGATCAGGAATAAAGCCAAAGTAACCACTATCAACTTGCTAATCTTCATCTGTAAACCCATCCTTTTTCTTGGGATTTTCTTCTATTGATTCAATATTTCCATCCAAAATCCTAATGATCTTATCGGCATAGCCAGCCACACCGCTATCATGGGTCACAATTATTAATGTCTGGTTATATTTCCGTACCATGTTAAGAATTAGTTCCATGGTATCCTGGGTGGTTTTGGAGTCTAGGTTACCAGTGGGTTCATCGGCTAAGACCAGAAAGGGGTTGCCTACAAATGCACGGGCAATACCAACCCTCTGTTGTTGCCCGCCACTCATCTGAGCGGGTTTATGATTAAGATGGCTTTTCAAGCCAACCGCAGTCAGTATGGCGGTGGCTTTCCGATTCCTTATCCTGCGGGATACACCTCGAAAGACCAAAGGTAGGCTAACGTTTTCCAGTGCCGTAAATGCAGGCAGAAGGTTATATGACTGAAAAACGAATCCTATGTAACGCTGGCGAAAACGAGCCAGCTGACTTTCATTCATTTTCTCAATGTTTTTGCCGCGGATTTTTATTGTACCCCGGGTGGGTTTTTCCAAACCCGCGATCATATTAAGCAGGGTGGACTTTCCGGATCCTGAAGTGCCGAGAATACAACAGATTTCCCCTGCCCCAATATCAAATGAAATATCGTTTAAAGCCACTAGTTTTGTCGAACCTATCCGGTAGACTTTTCTTAAATTTCTTACTTCAACAACCTGTTCAATCGTTTTTCCCCCCTGTCAACCCTCGTACCCATTCGCAACAGTTACTATGGATTACGTTAGTTAAATAATGAACCTTTCACTAATATAAACCAAACTACGCCATTATTATCTTAAATTTATCTTAAGTTTAATAGAAACAGATATTTAGAGCTTATTGAGTCAATTCAGCTTAAGTAAGAATACTAAAACATTTTATTCGATTTTTTTAACAACCCACCTTTGGTTCACATAGTATGGACTAAATACTAGAAGGAGGGACCGTTTTGGATATTAAAGGTCACCGTGAAGAAATGGAACTGGCCCGCGTTTATATTAAGATCCAGCAATACAACAAAAAGTGGTCACCGATGGAGGGGCTGCAAAAGGGAACGATTTTTCCTGAATTGTATCGTCCCTATGAACCAAGGGCCAATGGAAACGGCGGAAGGAAAGGGGTGAGGGTGTTTGGATAACGAGAGAAAACAGTTATTGGTTCAAATTATGGCAGAAGAGTTTACCGCGGTAGAATTAAATCTGTTTCTTGACACCCATCCTGAAGATAGGAAAGCCTTAAGTGATTTCAACGAGACTGTTAAGAAGCTCAATCAGTTTAAAGCACAATATGAGCAAAAATACGGACCGCTTACCAATTTCGGTTATGTTACCAGTGAATATCCCTGGCATTGGGTGGATGAGCCATGGCCCTGGGAAATCAATTTCGCGGTTTAAGAAAGGAGTATTATAATGTGGGTTTACGAAAAGAAACTGGAGTATCCGATTAAGGTTACCGGAACCAATCCCAAACTGGCTAAAGTAATTATTACCCAGTATGGCGGACCAGATGGGGAACTGGCGGCTTCCCTCCGTTATTTAACCCAGCGTTACACCATGCCAACCGGGAGATCCAAAGCGATTCTGAACGATATTGGAACCGAAGAATTGGCTCACATGGAAATAGTAGCATCCCTGGTATATAACCTGACTAAAGATGCTTCTATTGAACAGATTAAAGCGGCGGGTATGGATGGATACTATGCTGATCATGATAAGGCTTTATATTTTGTTAACGGCTCGGGTGTTCCCTGGGTAGCCTCTTATATTCAATCTAAAGGCGATCCGATTACTGATCTGCACGAAGATATGGCGGCGGAACAAAAAGCCCGCTCAACATATGAGTACCTTATCCAGTTATCTGATGATCCTGGTGTGACTGAGACTCTTAAATGGTTAAGAGAAAGAGAAGTTGTACATTACCAGCGGTTTGGTGAGACACTGGAACATATTTATGATCATTACAGTAAGAAACATTATTATTAGACAATAGTATTTTTCCCTATACTGCCTGCGCTCCAGTAAATTGACTGTAATAAAGGTCCGCATAAAAACCGCCCCGGGCCAACAGTTCGCTGTGGGTGCCTTTTTCTATTATGCTGCCGTCGTTCATAACCAGAATAAGGTCGGCATCGCGTATAGTCGATAATCTGTGAGCGATGACGAAGCTGGTTCTGATTTTCATCAGGTTGGCCATTGCTTTCTGGATATAGACTTCGGTTCTGGTATCTACACTGCTGGTGGCTTCGTCCAGAATTAATATGGCCGGGTCGGCCAGGACAGCCCGGGCAATAGTAAGCAGTTGCTTCTGACCCTGTGAAAGGTTTGAAGCTTCCTCATCAATAATCGTTTCATAACCCTCTGGAAGGGTCCGGATGAAATGGTCAGCATGAGCTGCTGTAGCTGCTCGGACGATTTCTTCATCGGTTGCTCCTTCCCGGCCATAAGCAATGTTATCTTTGATGGTACCATTAAACAGCCAGGTATCCTGGAGAACCATGCCGAAGATATTCCGTAAAGAGCCGCGTTTGATATCCCGGATATTAACACCGTCAATGGTAATCTTTCCACCATCTATTTCGTAAAAACGCATCAAAAGGTTTACCAGCGTAGTTTTACCGGCCCCTGTCGGGCCCACGATAGCTACTGTCTGACTCTGTTCAACATCAATATTTAGATCATCCATAAGAATGTCATCTTTGCGATAACCAAATCGGACATGGTTTACTCCAACATCCCCCTTTGGATTCTCAAGAACTAAAGCATCTTCGGAATCGGGAATTTCTTCTGTCTCGTCCAGTATTTCGAAGACCCTTTCTGCTGATGCGATTGTGGATTGAATAATATTTACAATATTAGCGGTCTGAACAATTGGCTGGGTAAATTGTCTGGAATACTGAATAAAAGCCTGAACATCACCCAGAGTGATGGCCCGGTGAGTAACAAATATCCCTCCCACCACACAGACCAGCATGTATCCAACATTATTAATGAAACTAAGAAGCGGCATTATTATTCCGGATATGAACTGCGCTTTCCAGCCATGATCATAAAGCTCTTCGTTGGTAATATTGAATTTATTAATGGACACCTCTTCGCGTCCGAATGCTTTTATCACCTGATGACCGGTATACATTTCTTCAACATGACCATTCAACACACCCAGGGTTTTTTGCTGCCCGGCAAAGTATTTCTGAGAACGGGAAGCGGCAGCCTTGGTAACCAGACCGGACAGGGGAAGTATGGCCAGGTAAATTAAAGTAAGCCAGGGGCTGATGGTTAACATCATAATCAACACGCCCAATAAGGTTACTACTGCTGTGATGAGCTGGGTAAGGCTTTGCTGCAGGGTCAAAGAAATATTATCAATATCGTTAATAACCCGGCTCAATACTTCGCCATGGGTATGCGAATCATAATATTTCAATGGAAGACGGGCCAGCTTTTGATTAACATCCCGGCGAAGATCAAATACCGTAGATTGAGCCACCCCCGCCATCACGTATTGCTGGGCGTAGGCAAATATTGAACTTAAAATATACAACCCGGCTAGGATGAACAGAATATGAATTATATAATTAAAGTCCACCGCCGCGCCAGGTACATGTTTCATTTTAAGCATCAGGTCCTCAAATAACCTGGTGGTTATTTGACCCATTATTTTTGGGCTGACGATGCTGAAGACCGTGCTTAAAACAGATAGTACCAGTACAGCCATTAGCCTGTACTTGTGAGGCAACAAATAGCCAAGTAACCGCTTAAATGTAGCTTTAAAGTCTTTTGCCTTTTCGGCTGGTCTCCCCATTGGTCCCATAGGACCGCCCCGGGGACCGTCCCCGTGACCCCAGCCGGATTGAGGCCTATTCTTTTCGTTACTCATGCTAATTCCTCCTCGGATAACTGGGAAAGGACAATCTCACGGTATACCTTGTTGTCCTTTATAAGTTCTTTGTGTTTGCCTTGTCCTACCAGGTTCCCGTCGTCAAGGACTATGATCTGGTCAGCATCCATTACGGTGGAGACCCTTTGCGCCACAATGAGTACGGTTGAATTAACTGTTTCCTGGCGTAAGGCTGAACGCAGCCTGGCGTCGGTTTTAAAATCCAGAGCAGAGAAGCTATCGTCAAAAATATAGATATCTGGTTTACGCACCAGGGCCCGGGCTATTGCCAGCCTTTGTTTTTGCCCGCCGGAGACGTTGGTTCCTCCCTGTTCGATGATGGAATTAAAACCGTCTGGCATGCTGTCCACGAATTCAATAGCCTGAGCGACTTCCGCCGCGTGATGAACTTCTCCCTCACTGGCATTATCCTTTCCGTACCTGATATTGTCAGCTATGGTTCCGGTAAAAAGCACGGTCTTCTGAGGTACCAGACCTATTTTAGCCCGCAGCCTTTCCTGGCTCATTTCCCGAACATCAACTCCATCGATAAGGACACAGCCCTGGTCAACATCATAAAAACGAGGGATAAGATTAATTAGAGCGGACTTCCCGGAACCAGTGCCCCCAATAATTGCTGTAATCTCTCCCGGGCTGGCCTTGAAGGAGACCTGATTGATAGCTGGCTGCTCAGCGCCGGGAAAACTGAAAGTGACATCTTTAAATTCCAATAAGCCTCTTGGATTACCTGGTTCTTTAAATTCTCCAGGGTCAGTAATCCCGGGAATGGTTTCCAAAACCTCATTGATACGAATGGCTGAAGCAGAGGCCCGGGGCACCATAATAAACATCATCGATACAATGAGGAGTGAAATCATGATCATCATGGCGTACTGAATGAAGGCCATCAAGGAACCAACCTGCATACTCCCGTTGTCAATACGAATGCTGCCAAACCATATAATTGCGATAAGGGTAAAATTCATAATCAGCATCATCGCTGGCATCATGGTAGCAATAAGCTTAT
>JBLMZW010000066.1:0-10267 GCA_050259035.1 Chitinophagales bacterium
CATGAGATATCTCCATTAAAATACCCCTCTCTTCCCCACAGGAAAAGCAATAAAGCCGCGTTTAACTGACTATTCTTATCTGAGACCTTTACCCGCGGCAGCCGAATCCTTAGCCAACAGACCAATCCATTTTCTTAGCGAATGGATAATAATAGCTATGACCATTAAAATAAGCAATGCTGAAATGCCTGCCAATAGATAATTTTTTTGCGGCAAGTAATTAATAATAATGTTTTGATAGCCTGCGGTTATCGCGGTTACAGATATGAATGTCAACGGGACCAGAGTGACCCATAAGTACCTTGACCGACCCATTCTAATAATCATGGTTGTCCCAACCGCCAGTGCAATAGCAGCCAGTAATTGATTACCAACCCCAAAAAGTGGCCAAATAGTTGCTATTGTGCCGCCATATAATAGGTAACCCCAGGCAAAGGAAAAGACCGCACTGGTAATCAGGATTCCCGGCCACCACCCGGGGTCTTTAAGCGGTTTAATTATGGTTCCTCCCATCTCCTGCAGCAAATATCGTCCTATTCTGGTACCGGCATCAATCAAGGTAAGGATAAACAGGGCTTCGAACATAATAGCAAAATGATACCAATAACTCATCAGATGTTTCATATCGCCGATGGCCGAGAATATATGGGCCATACCTACCGCTAGAGATACCGCCCCGCCGGTTCGCCCGGCCAGTTCCTCCCCAACCTGCTGAGAAAGTGTCGATAAGTCCTGAACATGCATTCCCAATTTGGCAAAAACCTCGGGGGCACTGTTAATGGCGAAATAGTCACCCGGGGCCAGCACCGTAGCGGCTATCAAAGCCATTACAGCAACGAATCCCTCGGTCAACATGCCACCATATCCAATCATTTGTATATCTGACTCGTTTTTTACCAGTTTGGGCGTAGTCCCAGAAGACACCAGGGAATGCCACCCCGATAAGGCTCCGCAGGCGATAGTAATAAACATAAACGGCCAGACCTTACCGGGTATAATCGGCCCCCCACCACTTACAAAGCTGGTAACAGCAGGCATCTGCAAGAAGGGATCGACCACGATAACGCCTATTGCCAGTAAGACAACGGTACCAATCTTCATGTAAGAGCTTAAATAATCACGTGGTATCAATAATAGCCATATAGGCAGTACCGCTGCTAAGAAACCGTAGACAGGAATGATAACAGAAAGCTGATTTTTGCTCAGACTTAAATGATGAGCTAGAGAAGAGCTTTCAATGTATGGCCCTAAAATTACCCCCAGTAGTACCAGCACAACTCCAATTACGGAGGCTTCAATGATATGGCCCGGACGCAGCCACTTTAGATAAACACCTATCAAGATGGCGGCAGGAATGGTAAACCCAACCGTAAACACCCCCCAGGGGCTTTGATAAAGAGCGTTTACCACCGATACTCCTACCCCGGCTAAAACTATAATAAGCATGAACAGGATCGCAACCGATGCCAGGGCTCCGGAGAAATCCCCTAATTCATGACGGGCTATGTCGGCCAGTGATTTTCCTTCGTGTCTTACTGAAGCAAACAATACCACCATATCATGGACTGCTCCGGCCGTAACCGCCCCAATAAGTATCCATAGATATCCGGGCAGATAGCCGAACTGAGCCGCCAAAACCGGTCCGATTAATGGGCCTGCTCCGGCTATAGCCGCGAAATGGTGTCCAAATACTACCCAACGGTTAGTAGGAACAAATTCACGCCCGTCACTATATTGTTGAGCCGGGGTAGATCTCATGGTGTCCAAAGTCAGAACTCTGGCTGCTATAAAGGCAGCATAAAATCGATAAGCCAGTATGTAAACCAGGGCTGCTATTACTATCAATGTTAATGCGTGCATCTTACTCCCCCTATACTGCGGAAATCACTCTAAAAGCCTTATGCAGCAGGTTTCACCTGAGAAGTATTTACTGTGTTACTGACATCCTGGAAACGATCATCCCCCTTAAAGTCAATAACCTTAGTTGTTTTGACTGCCTGAATCAACAGATCTCTGACTAACTGGTGGGTGTCGTTTACGTTAGTTCCTTCTTTGAACATGGTATAATCGTCTCCGCCCGCAGCCATGAAATCGTTGGTTACCACCTTATAGGTTTTTTGGGGATCTAATATACTGCCATCCGGGAAAATAACTTCAACCACTCTTTTATCAGGAGATAACATTGAATTGTATTTAACCCGGATACCGGAGTACTGTAAACATTGATATTTAGGGTTATTTATGCCATGCTGCAGAACCTTTACTATTTGACTGCCCTTCATATTCATGAGTACTAAAGTATTATCAAAGGGAATAATGTGCCATATATTACCTACGGTAATATCGCCGGCCATAATACTGGTTCTTAATCCACCGCCATTTTGAAAGGCGATATCCGCCCTGGCTTCCTGGCGCATGATATCCGTTTCCCATTGACCCAGAATTGATACTTTATCACCTTGATGAACTAAATCATCCAGGTTTTTCCCGATAACTTCGTTCTTTACCGGCGCTATTTCACTCTGCCCTTCGTTTAATACGTTCTTTACTCCCGCATCCTGATTCAGATTCAAGATGGTTAAATCAATTACCGAGGGAGCTGCGGAAATTACTGAATTGGTTTGCAAAGAATACTTTAAGGCAACGTGTCCCACTGCCCGGCTATTATAATAACCTTGAACAACTGGTATTTCGTTAATGTATCCGGCTATTTTCTGGTGGCTGTGGCCTGATACCAAGACGTCGGCCCCGGTTATTGCCTTTGCTAATTCCGCCGCTTCCCCTGTAATATCATTGTCATCTTCCTGGTAAGCTCCCAGGTGCCCGAGTACAATGATCACCTGGGCTCCCTGCCGCTTTAGCTCTGGAATCAGCTTATTGACAGCTTCAGCCGGATCGCTAAATTCGCAACCGGATAAGAACTTGGGATTGGCCATATGTAATGTTTCCGTGGTTGTCAAACCAATAATTCCGATTTTGATGCCTTTCTTCTCCACCATAACCCAGGGCTGGGTACCTTCCAGGCTGCGTCCGGATGCTTTATCTGTTATATTAGCGGTCAAGATGGGGAAATTCGCCCAATCGTCTTGATTCTTTAACCAATTCAGTTCCCAATCAAATTCGTGGTTACCAATCGCCATGGCATCGAAACCTATTTCATTCATTACCTTAATAACAGTCTTTCCATATAAAAGATTCGAGTCAACACTCCCCTGTGACATATCCCCGGCAGACAGAATTATAGTCCCTTCGGGGTTGTTAGTTTTCGCGTCTTTTAACCATTTCCCCAGTTTGGCGGCACCGGGATTCTTAGCATCTCCCATTAGGTTCCCGTGGAAATCGTTAATTGTATATACATCCAGGGAAACCAGGTTCTTACCATTGTCCGTTACGCATCCTTTAATAAGGTTTTTGTCCAACATGGTCTTTATGATAGCCGCTAATTGAGCTCTGGTTACAACTCTATTGGGTTCAAATTTCCCGGTCGAACCGTACTTTTCAATGCCCAGATTATAAAAAGCTTTTATGTAACCCCTGTCAGGGGGTGATATGGACTGACCATCTTTAAAAGGAAGGCTTCCTGTACCTTCATCTAAATCCACGGCCTTAGCCAGCCATACCATGACCTGAACGTGAGTAGCTGGTGCTGCAGCTCGAAAAGTCCGGGTTGATATGATTCCTGATGAAATAGCCTTATAAACCGATGTTTGGCCCCAGGAAGGTATATCATAGTTTTTAATCGAAGGAGAGGATTGCTCAGCCGATTCGTCAGCCAAACGCATGAACAGAGAGATGGCCTCTATCTGACTGACCGGGGCGTCCGGGTGGAAACTGCCATCAGAGAAGCCGCTAACCAGGCCAAGGGCTTTCAAACCACGAATTGCCGCTTTGGATGGGCTATTATTTATATCATTAAAATCATTATTAACAGAAGTTGCCAGGCTATCCGATTCTTTTTGAGACAACACCCCATTTGATATAGGAGTCGCCTCAGTTCTGGCTATATTAACCTGAGCGACTCCGGTTAATATAAATGTCAGGAAAAAAAACATCATGGAAACAACCGCTAAAAGGTGCCGATTTTTAAAAGATACCTGCATAATAACCGCCTTCCTTTATATTCTGCTTTCCCTCTAATAATTAGTTTGGAACGAGAAGCCCTAATGCCTGGCTCAGCTATGTATTTCTCTTAATCTTCATAAAAATCCTGTCTAATTTTGACATAAAAAAGGATATAGTAACTGTTTGCGGAAGATTATTCTTACGCACATTATTTTGGTTGTCCAATATGTATCAAACCAGGCTATTCCAACAGGGTCTATTCGGGATTGAGATTGTACCAGTATTTCAGGTAAAGCACCAATTGAGGGGGAAAGATGTTGCATAAGAAACGACTAATCACGGTAATAGCACTCATTTTTATTCTTTTACTGGCTGGCTGTAAAGAGAACAAACAACAAATAACCAATCTGTCTATGCTAAAAGGGGGAAAAACCTTCGCGGTAGCAACGGGAACAACTGCCGACAAAATGGTTTTGTCAAAATTTCCGGATGCTAAATTCAAATATTTTAATAGTGCCCTTGATTGTGCCCTAGCGGTAAAAAAGGGGGACGCTGATGCCACCGTTTATGACCTGCCAATTGTAGAAAATATCGTAGCTAAAAATGAAGGGCTGGCAGTTCTTCCTGAGTTGCTTATGCCAGATAAATACGGCTTTGCCGTGCAAAAGCAAGATACAGAACTCAAGACTACCATTGATTCTGTGGTCAGCGAGTTGAAAGCCAACGGTACATATGATGACATGATGAAGCGTTGGTTTCCTAAACAAGGTTCTCCCGCTCCCATGCCAGAAATTCCATTGACAGGGAAGAATGGCACCTTAAAATTTGGCACTTCCGCTTCTGGCGAGCCAATTTGTTATCTCGGCAGCTCCAATGAACTCACGGGTTTTGATATCGAAATGGCTACCCGCATTGCCCAAAGGCTCGATATGAAGCTGGAAATCGTTAATATGGATTTTGGCGGATTAATACCGGCACTCCAGGCTGGAAAGGTAGACATAATCGGTGCAGGTATGTCTATTACCGAAGAAAGAGCAAAGAAGGTTTTATTCTCTGAAAGCTATTATGACGGAGGTATTGCAGTAATAGTACGCAAAGCCAGTTCCCCGAGCAGCAATAAGATGAAAACCGTGGACGACCTTAAAGATAAAAAAATTGGGGTTTTATTAGGCGGTATTCATGATGAGTATGCTCAAAAAAAATACCCTCAGGCCACTGTACTGCAATACAAAAGCCAGTCAGATCTTATTCTTGCAGTAAAGACCGGGAAGGTTGACGCTGCTTTCTATACTCATGAATCTTTGGTGGAATTATTACGCAGCGATCAAGACCTGGGTTTTTTAGGCGAGAATCTTTTTAGAATTCCTATTGGTATGGGCTTTAACCAGGATAATGACCAGTTGCGGGAACAATTTAATGAATTTTTAACGCAAAGCAAGGCTAACGGCGTTTTTGACGATATGGTCAAGCGATGGATGGTCGATGGCAACACAGAAATGCCGGTAATAAAAAATCCCAAAAATAACGGCAGTCTTGTTGTGGGAGTAGTCAGCGACAAAGGACTGCCTTTTGCCATAGTCCAAAATAATAAGTTAGTTGGCTTTGATATTGAAATGGCTGAAAGATTTGCCGCTTATTTGGGGAAAGAACTTGTCCTGGAGGATATGGAGTTCAGCAGCCTAATCTCCGCTTGCGCCAGTAATAAGATCGATATGGTTGACAGCACTCTGGTGATTACCGAGGAAAGAAAGAAACAGGTTGATTTTTCCGACCCCTATTATGAACTAGGAGCCAGTGTATTTGCCCTGAAGAAACATCTGGCTAACTACGAAGGTAAATCCGGCGATACAGGACCACAGTCGTTTTGGCAGAGTGTAGCTGATAGTTTCCACAGTAATCTTATAGTTGAAGATCGCTATATGTTAATAGTTAATGGTCTCGAAGTCACCGCTATTATATCTTTGTTCTCAGTATTATTTGGCACACTTTTGGGAGCTCTAGTCTGTTATATGCGCATGGGGAAAAACAAGCTCCTTAAGAACATAGCCCGTGTTTATATATCCATTCTCCGGGGAACTCCGGTTCTGGTGCTCTTAATGATTATTTTCTATGTGGTTTTTGCATCGGTAAATATTGACCCGGTTATTGTAGCAATAATAGCCTTTGGTCTAAACAATGCCGCCTATGTTTCCGAAATGTTTAGGACCTCAATCGAAAGCATTGATAAAGGACAAACCGAGGCCGGGGTAGCCAGTGGCTTTACCCCAATGCAAACCTTTATTTATATCGTTATGCCTCAAGCAATAAGACATGTATTACCGGTCTATAAGGGCGAGTTTATTGCGCTGGTTAAGACGACCTCTATTGTCGGTTACATTGCCGTTCAGGATTTGACTAAAGCCAGCGACATTATAAGAAGCAGAACTTTTGACGCTTTCTTCCCTCTGATTTTGGTGGCTGTACTTTATTTCGTTATTTCGTGGCTGTTGACCCTGGCTTTAGACTATATTGATTTAAAAACCGACCCCACAAAGAATCGCAGAGTTGTACAACAACCCGAGGCTTAGACGTAAAAAGGGTGGGTTCTTAATTAATAGTCCCACCCTTATAAATTCCATTTACTATGAATCTTTACATTGCTATTGCCTGCCACATTCCCAGCAAACAGACCCAGATTCCAATCAGCATATGAGATAAGCTACATCCCAACAAGGTTTTATGTCGGGCAAACATAGCACCCCAAACCAAACCGCTTAACATTGCCACAATGGCCATAGTTGTAGACATGAAAAGGTGGAAGACGCCAAAAAGCAGCGCACTAAGGATTATTGACCATAACCAATCATAGCGCCCGCTCATCACCCTTTGAATCGAGGTTTGAAGAATTCCCCGCCCGATAAGTTCCTGCAGGGGGGCAACCAGGATATAAGCATAGTAGGTCCAATCCACATATTCGAAAGTAATTAATGAATCGCCAAAAGAACCTATACCGCGACTCTGAAGATATATCTTCACACCGGTCATAACGGCCATAATCAATAAAGAAATAAGCAATGATTCTTTGAGCGACTTTTTCCAACCGGTTAAGGTTACGCCAAAGCTTGCTAAGGGCAAACGGATCCTTCTTACTATTCCAAAACTAAGTAAAAGGGTTGCTATTTCCAAAATCCGGCTGATGTATGGTTGGATTGTGCTGCTTATCCCGGATGATGCTGATTGCATGTAGCTGGTACCGAAAGTGTAAATACAGACAAACGTAATCAGGATAACAAATATGTAGCTGAATTCTCTCCTCATTTTCATTTCTTGTTTTAGAAGGGCGTTATTTTCCTGAAGATTTTCCACCAGTTGTTGAAGGTGAAATTCCCGGGCCTCCAGCTTGACTGCCATCATGCCGAATCCTTCCGCTAATTTCACGACATTTTTAGGATAAACTTCGGTATTGGTATAGTTAAAGACTTCCTCGGTCTCATCATAAATACCGCGGCATATATTATCGGATTGCTTAATAATGCATGCTGCAACTTCTGTATAATTGTCTTGCTGCAAACTAATCACCTCAAACTTCTTGGATCATTTCATGGAATCGGACCGAGATTATTGTTTTATACATCCCATTCGTTTTTCCGTTATAGAATTCCTGTCTGATTTTGGCATAAAAAGATATAAATCTGTTCACCAAAGGTTACTCTCGTTTGGCACCACATAAAAACGAGAGTAAGGGTAAGTAAAAAATATGACCCTACGAAATTACTTGCGGCCGTAGGTACTATTTAATAATCAAAAACTGGCAGGAAAAAGTATAATTGTCTTTTAGAAGATATAATATAAAATGTTCTAAGAGAGATAGATAAGGGGATTCCTAAAAAACTGGTGGTGAAAATAATTGCTGCCTGATAATCTTCCTTTCAAAATTCATGTCATTCACGGATATATCTGCAACCTGTATCTGCTTGAATATGATCAGGGTCTGGTGCTTTTCGATACTGGTGCGGCCAATGACGTAAAACGGCTGGAGCGTTACATGGCCAACCACCTTCAAAGATCTCCTGACAATATTAAATTAGCCGTTGTCTCCCACGCCCACCCAGATCATTGTGGCGGCGCAGTTCTACTCAGAAAAAAGTATAATATTCCTTTGGCCGCCCACCGTAATATCGATAGATGGTACGCAGGTCCCGGCGGCACATTGCAGCATAAACTTGATATATATATGATGCTGCTGGTTGCCAGATCAAATAAACGACATTTGGAACGGGTCTTATTTGACCGTCAGGTTAAACCGGATTATCCACTGGACGATCTGGATTGTCTTCCCATGTTTCCTGACTGGCAGGTCTTTACTACCCCGGGCCATACTATCCACGATATTGTCTTGTTTAATAAAGATGCAGGCCTGCTTTATGCATCCGATTTAGTGTTGCAGATAAACGATAAATACCTGCCTCCTCTGGTAGTTCCTTTTCCTGATATGATGAAACAATCATTGGACCGGGTATCCTCTTTAAATCCGGGGACCATTATGTTTGCTCATGGGGATATAATGGATGTTAATGATCCTGAGGCCTTTTTCTCATCAGTAAAACAAGCCTTAGATCTGCCCATGGGCATGAAGAAAAGAGTAAAGAAGCTCTCCAGTTTTTCTCCCGAAATTAAGAATCCAGGAGGCCGCCCCTAAGCCAGGGTCTAACGGAAACAGATATAATATTTATCATAAAACGAACCAAGTGAAGTAGTTGAAGAGGAAACTATGAAATACACTATTCATCCTTTATATAATGGGCAGTTTTCCATCCATTTTAAAAGTATTTATTCAGTACAGAACATACATAGTTTTGCCTTTCTTATCGTAGATAAGTGCAATGACCCTGTTCTGGTTGATACCGGGTTTACCCCTGAATATATACCTGGCCCGAGTACTTCATTCATTCAGAACCCTGAACACCAACTGGATAATGCCATTTGTGCTTTAGGGTACCACCCTTATGACATTAAAACAGTAGTACAGACTCACCTTCATTGGGATCATACTGCCGGAATGCGCTTATTTCCCCATGCCCGGTTCTATATTCAGGCCAACGAATTCCGCTCCCTATTAAGACTTTATCCTAACGAAGAGACCTCTTTTTGCCCGGGCCATTGGCAGCAACTCCTTGATCAGGTGGAGTTAATTGACGGGGACTTTGAACTAAAGCCGGGGCTGCGACTGGTTTATACAGGGGGACATACCGCCGGACACCAGGTGGTGGAGGTCCAGACAGAGGCAGGTAAGATTATTCTGGGGGGAGACGTTCCCTATAACTATGATATGTTATGGGAAACCATTCCCGGACCACTGTGGGATGCGTTTCGTCAGGGCCCGGGTGCCCGATTCTACTGGGATGATTCAGTTTTACCAGATATAACCCGATGGCTCCAAACGAAAAACATATCGGAAGAACCATGGACAGATAAGATTGAATACAAAAAGATTACCGAACAAGCAGACCGGCTCATCCTATCTCACGATCGTGAACTAATAAAAACCAGCAAATTTTAAGTAATTGCCTTCAGCCAAAAAGCCCTGCAAAAAAATACCCCCTGTGGTCAATTCCAAACTTTTTCCGCAGGGGGCTTTTATTCTGTTGATCTTGTCCTTACTCTGATTATTTCTGAGCCTTCGCCCAGGAATCGCGGAGAGGAACAATTCGATTAATCACCAAATTGTCGGAAGTAGTATCCGGGTCCACACAGAAATAGCCTTGCCGGAGAAACTGGAACCGACTCCCTGAAGACACACCGGCCATATCGGGTTCTAACATGCACCCGCTCAAAATCTCTATCGATTGTGGATTAAGAACACTGCCCTCCTCGGCCGAATCGTCACTTGTAGTGAAAAGATAATCATATAACCGTACCTCGGCTTTAACAGCATGATCAGCCGAAACCCAATGCAGAGTGCCCTTGACCTTTCTGCCGCTGTTGGCACCGCCGCTTTTGGTTTCTGGATCATAAGAACAATGCAGTTCAACAACGTTGCCCGAAGAGTCCTTAACTACATTCTCACATTTAATGATATATGCGTGTTTCAAACGTACTTCCTGGCCCGGAGACAGCCTAAAATACTTTTTAGGAGGATCCTCCATGAAATCATCTTGCTCAATATATATAACCCTTGAGAAAGGTATCTCACGTGACCCCATATCTGGATTCTCCGGATTATTTT
>JBLMZW010000067.1:0-11542 GCA_050259035.1 Chitinophagales bacterium
CCTGGGGCTCATGTTAGCGGATATTTGTTACGAGAATGTTACCGTCCAAAATTTTTTCCAGTTAATTTTTACCCCGTTTATTTAATACACTTAAATCCGGCTTCTGCCATCTAAGTGAGTAACGCCAGAACAGATGACGCCGTAAAACGAATTCACTTCCCAATCCGCCCCGGTAAACCGAACAAAGCTCCTTAATCGTCATAAAATGGTCATGCTGAGCATGTTCCTCCCAGGCTTCTTTCTCCTCTGGCGGAAGTTCTAACCTGCCGGTTCGGATCAACCTGGCAAGAACATTACCAGGAACAGAAACGGCCGACATCAAATAATCCGTAATACTTTCCTCTTTAAAAAGATCCAGAATTATTAACCATCCACCTGGTTTCAGCAACGTTTTAACCTTTGGTAAAACATCGGGCAGCAGATGATGCATGGCGGCAATAGTGACAATAGTATCAAACGGTTTATCTTCCGGAGTCTCAAAAACATCCTCAATTCGATACTCTATATTTTTAAAACCCCTGCTCTTAGCCACAGCGGTTTCAATCATCACCGGCGATATGTCTATTCCCAGAACCTCAGTTGACCGGCCAGCCACTATACGAGTAAACTCCCCGGTTCCGCAGCCAATATCCAATACCCGGCCGCCAGGAGGAACCAGCCGCGCAAGATATTTATGAAAGACCATATTGTGGTCCCAAACACCCGTCGATACCTCGGCGATACGGTCAAAATCTCTTTGAATCGTCGTGTTATGCATCAGGGCAGCTCCTAAACATTTTAGCTCTGTAAACATTATAGCTTGATAAATATGGAAAATAAATCAGGCTTCAACTGTAATGACAGTCACCAGGCTTTCATCCAGCCTGTACTTAACCTCGCAGAAATTCGTAAAGAGAATATCTTCATATAGCTTTACGCCGTCCTGGAAAACTTCCCGCCAAATCTCATTGCTGCGATATGACTTTCCATTCTTTTTGATAAAACGGTGATTTCGCTCAAAAACTCGGTAGGTCGTGGTCAATGGGGCATCACAGAGGATATCTCCTTTGATATAAGTATCGTCAAAGGAGATTAGAATTTGAAATGTATGGCTGGTGGGATTATAAAACTGCAGGTCGACATAATTGTAAAAAACCGTAGCACCGGTTCCGAATGGTATCACTCGGTCACTGTCCGGAAACGGATCAAAACTATGCCGGTGCCGTTCTATGACGGTAAGCGGCGTATGCAAAACCATCCAGTAAATCAGGTTAGATAACTGGCACAAACCGCCCCCGGTACCTGGTATAGCTTTTCCCTGTAAGAGGCACAATCCATCTAAATACCCTTTTGTTCTTGAAGTCTTGCCTACCAAACGCCAGAAAGAAAAGGTCTCTCCCGGTCTAATCAGAATGCCGTTCAATTTCTTAGCCGCAATTTTCAGATTGGTAATCTTATTAAGCTGCAATATGGGGTCGCTGTCACCCAATCGACGTACCAGCACTGACCTGTGATCAATAAAATGAAACTGAAGTTTATCTTTCGAAGTCTTGCGGCTGTATCGCTTAGAGTCCAACCGCCAAATAATGAGACGGAAAAGTCGTTTTTGCCAAACCCTTATAAAGTATATGATTCTCATTCTTTGGCTCAGCGAAATCATGTACCCAACCAATCCCCTTTATAAGCGACACATTAAATGCCTAGATGTTTCAATTGGTAATCAGAATTTAATATCCGTCTGCAAAAGAAGGCCAGCTTTTCGAGTTTTCTTACTGTTTCATCCCGATTAAATTCGACCTCCTCGTATCCCCCTTTAGTTCCGTTGTTATTAAAAACGTAATTACCTCGTAATGTGATTGTTTCTGGGCCTAACGCGACCAGACGGGCCAATAAGCTAAAAACCTCATAGGCCAACTGGGCTCCATCTTTTTTAATTACCGTTACTCCGTAATAATTTAGGCCGAGTCCTGGTTCCTTTTTACTGGGGTTATAGGTGGGAATCCATTTAATGAAGTCCCAGAAATAGTCGACCAGGTCACCGTGTATTCCAACGTAATCTTCACTTCCCAATCTAACGGCGTCCCTGAATTGCCCTACAAAACTAACCACATTAAACTCGCCATCATCATTATCAGGAACTAATAAAAAGTCGTGTACAAGTCCCACCTTGAATTCCCCTTTACCTAATGAAATTCTCCCAGGAGCTTGATGGCAGGAACCGCTAAAATTCCTGGTTAACCAATATCCTCCGGTTCCACCATAAGCTAGTTTTGGTATTCCATATAATGTTGGATACTTCCTGCGGGAAATTGCAACCGGCCCAGATTCCCTCCTGACCGGCTAATAATTCGAGGTAAAACGACTTAAATTGTCGAAGTCCGAGCGATTAAAAGAAGGTGGTCGATATGTTAGACTGCAAGGTAATCAGAAGCTATTTGGGAAGGAAAGGTTGACAGGGCAGTTGTTTTCCTGTATTAATTATATAGATGCTATGTAAATAATTATTATAGCACTATTTTGTTTACTTGTCAATAAGAATTTAGAAATTAACTTAGGAGGAATTGTTATGGCACTTATTGAATGCAGGTTTTTTTCAGAGGTTTTAGGCGAAGACACTTCCATGTTTGTGATAATACCTACCATCACCTTTGAAGAAGTGATGCAGCGTAAACAAGCAAACTATAGGACCAATGCTAAGTATCAAACACTTTACCTATTGCATGGGCTGTCCGACGACCATTCCAGCTGGCTGAGAAATACATCAATAGAGAGGTATGCGCAGGAAAAATGCCTTGCCGTAGTCATGCCTGCGGCGGGAAAGAGCTTCTATGCTGACATGGCGCACGGGAGCCGTTATTGGACGTTTATCAGCGAAGAAATACCTCGTGTAGCCAGATCATTATTCCCACTGTCCGAAAAAAGAGAGGACAATTTCGCCGCGGGTGTATCCATGGGTGGTTATGGCGCATTTAAGCTGGCGCTTCGAAAACCGGAAAGCTTCGCTGCAGCTGCAAGCCTTTCTGGGGCTGCAGATTTAAGCTACATGGTTTCAATGGCCAAACAACAACCACCAATGAAAAAAATGCTCGAAAACATCTTTGGGAACCTGGATGAAATTATAGGAAGTGACAACGATCTTATCCACCTATTGAAAAAGCTGAAGAATGAAAACGCCGATATACCGAAGCTTTATCAATGCTGCGGTACAGAAGATCCGGGGAACCCTCTTATCGTAAATTTCAACGCTTTTGCTAAGGATTTAGGGATAGACCTGACGTTCGAGGATGGGCCAGGTGGGCATACATGGGCATATTGGGATTCAAGCATTCAGAGAGTCCTCGAATGGCTCCCACTTAAAAACACAACGGTTTAAGACATGCTAGCAGAGGTGGGGATGTAGAGCTAGAAAAGGCTTTCTTATTGAGTAAAGTCCGCTCTTTATCACAGCGGATCGGGGATCATTGGCCATTATTCCTTTGCAGATGTCCACGGGAATTCTGGCGATTTACTTATCATAATTTATTAGCCACCCAAACAACTCCCGAAAATCAAGAAAGCATTCTTTGCATATCCAATAATGACCGTCATCTGTTGTATATCCTTCGGATTGTGAATTAGGAATGTCCTGGCTTGTTAGCGTGGCCCAACAAAACTCACAATGGTCATGGTCCCAGTTTGGGTTTTCTGAAACCCATTTCTTAAATGTTAGTTTTACTCCGGTGAGATGCTCCTGTTGCCCTCGTAACCGCCAATCACTTTCGTCAACCACTTAGTACACTTCCCCTCTTATCCCATCAGCACGACCTGCTTAGAGCGCGAATAATCCGGCTACATAGGAGACTACATTCATAACAATCGAAAGCCTGAGCATCTGTCGGCTACGGGCCGGGTAAACCCAGGTCAGTAAACGCCACTCTGCGATGACCACTGCGACCTCGAGAATATATACAATTCCATTCTGAAAGACATCTATCCCCTGCCAATAGAGTAATATGGCGATGTAGTTAAGCAACGGGTTGGTAATCGTGTTTATTAAGGCCAGTACAACCAGGAATCGGCGGTCCCGGTAACCACATAACACAGCCGTCAGTGACTCTACCCCAATCGCTAACAACCATGCCTGGAGCAGATTATTCATCTTTTTGACGACGTTTAATGCATCTGATAATCACTATTGATATAGGAACAAATACTATGATGACGAAACCCGAGATAATTAGTATATCCGAACGCAGCTCCTCTGCAGGGCTCATTGGGTTAGCCAGGGCGGTTCCGGGCCCTAGCATTAGCCAGGTCATCGCCCCTATAATGGCTATAAGTGACTGTTTAACATGGTTCATTTTAATCCCTCCCATACTCTAGACTGGTTCGGTCTTGTTTCCCAGTCGGTATTCCTCTCGTTTAAAATATAATCTTAATCCGAAGAATAGCATTCCTGCTGAAACTAATACCACGACCGGAATTGTCCAATTTGCTCCATAAAAAAGGCCCTTAACCGGAGAAAATGCTACCAATGCGCCAGCAATAAGAGCCATCGCAGTCAGTCCAAAGGAGAAGCCCTTCCATTGTGGCAAGGTATTAGCCACAACGGCCAGTGTCACTGGCATGGTCAGATTAAAAGCAAAAATCCCTACCACACCAAGTATCTGAACATCCTTGCCCAGGGAAAGAAAAACCGCCGACAACAATAATCCGGACACTGCTACGAGATTCCACCCAAATCGGTCGCCTAATATCCCCCCGAATGCTTTACCCAGGAATACAGCCAGTACATATACCAGAAGCAAATCGTTTTTCCAGGGATAGCTTAAACTCAGCCCAACGAAACCCCTTATAGCCACCGACGCCAAAATCAGCAATAAGATTGGGAAAACCCCATGTATATCGGATTGGGGTACTGGCTTCTCAGCTATCGATGGGCTATCAATCTTCAATATAACCACGGCTATTACCAGCAAGCCAATAGCCAGACACCAAAGCCCCTGACCCGATGCTCCTATTAACCCGCCGCACAAAAGCCCGATATCGCCCGGTGCCACAAAGAGCCCGGGTACGGAAGCCTTACCAGGAATCAGGTTCAGGCTGACAACACCTCCACCTACGTGAAAAAGAGCATTTCCCACCCCGGCCAGGCAAACCACCAAAACCGGATTAGACATGAACAGAAATCCCCCGGCCACCAGCAGGCAGCCTAAAGCGGCTATTCGTTGAGGAGCTTTCAGCCAGTCGACCAATATTCCGGTTAATGGCTGTATCGCAAAAGCCAAAAGGTTATAAACCACCACCACTATAGCAAGATAACTTACATCAAAATGCTTTGTGCCATACAAAGCGGCAATCTGAGCCGCACACGCACCGTCAATTAGAGCATGGGTTAAGCCGTATGTAAACACATTCCCGGCTAGCAGCTTTCGATTCTGCGGTAAAGCCATTCTAAAGACGCTCCCCTCTGCTCGCTATATTCAAAGGCCATTACCTTAATTCGTAGGTGGATCTAGTTCCTTTGATGCTTCGATTAACTCATCCTCTTCGTCAAGGTAACATAGGGTACGTTCAACATCTTCCTTTTCTAAGCTCCTTACAATAACCATATGGGGAATAAATAATCCTGGGGGATCAATATCCGGTCGTCTCAAGGAAGAAAGAAGTCTTTCGGGCGTATAAAGGATTAACCATCTTCGGCTGCCGTCACTGAGAGTGAAACTCACCTCAACCCAATTAGGATCGGTGCCGTCGTCATTTTCGGAGACCGGATCATCAAATCGCCAATCGACTAACATTGGAACAGGCCTGCAATTAAAATCAAAACAGTAGGCTGGGAACCATCTTGCTCTAGCGTTTTCCCCCTTAACCTTAACCTGGCTTTTTTCTAAATCCTCGGCAAGAATCTCATAAGTATTCCCCCGGATCAATGCATCAGCAAATCCGCTGGTTTTTCTACATATTGCTTTTCTCACCCTGTTCCTCCGTTTCCAGCGAGTTGAGTGAACATCCTATATGGTGCTTCGAAATCACTTTTCCCTCCGTAAAAGACGGCCCCACCATTTTGACTTTAAATCCCCCGTTCCGGGGTAAGCCAGTCCGGAAATCTCACATACCGCCTTTTCCAATATTTCTCTTCGCTTCTGAATTGGTAAGGAAATATGTTGATGAGATAATGTGCTGGAGTTAATTTCCGTATCTTTCCCTTCAGCAGCCATCACGTTAGCCAATTCGAGAATTGAATGAACAGGATTCATTGTTTCTTGCATTAGAATAGACTGTAGCTCATTTACCAATTGCTTATCGGTTTTTAGTGGAAATACAATGTTCCTATCGGTCCATTCAACCTGTTTTTCGTACTCGTCTTTAAACCAGTATACGGTCCATCCAAACCATTGTTTTCTAATAGACTCTAAATCATAAACTCCAGAAGCCTGCCAAAATCGTAGTTCGCGTCTTTGTACATCAATGTGGAACCCACCCGTGGGAAATTCCTTAGTGTATGTATTAAGGTCAACCCTTGGATGACCGTATTCTTGAACTACGTTATCAAGTATAGCCGGTCCATTTTCAATTATTAGCTCAACCTCTCCAAATAGGGGAAACAATAGGCAACCTTGATCTTTAAATTTAATACTACCAACAATGTTTATTGATTCGATATCTTCGGGCGGTTCCCATCTCATTTCCCCGCCTTTAATGTCTGCTTCATCGATGACTTTTTCTTCAGGATACCCAACGTATCGTGCTAAATCGACTATTCCCCGGTGCGCCCACTGAATGTCCCATCCCCTCCAAGGCGATTGTATTAACCTGAGGTACATTTTACGAAGTGGGACATCGTAGAGTATATCTTCTCCGCCGAACAGGAGGAACACATTCCGATCAGTATCTATAACTGCTCCACCTTCGGCCCAGACATTATCGAGCCAGTCATCACTTTCCACTCTTTCCTGAGCTTGAATGAATTTAATGGCGTGCGTGGGTCCCCAGAAAAGGTCTTGGGGGAGAGTATTGGCGCACCAGTGGTCATAGTAAAGCTCGTATGTATTGTCTTTTAAGATCAGCAAATTTGCACGTTGCCCCATAATGGTCCTCCTTTGGCGATATCAACCTAGTAACATGCAATCCAAAACATTAGGAATACGAAAAGTCCGATTCCGCCTAATACCGCGATTAGCACTCCCAAAGTTTTAAGCTGCCACTTAGCGGATTTAATCCATTGGGCTTTTTCTTCTGCGGAGTTAAACGCCCCTTCTTGAGGAAAGTGTTTTCTTTTCACATGGTGCGCACTGAGAAACATGCCCATAAGAGCTCCATTTGCAGCAATCACATTAATATCTTGTGTCACCGCCTGAGCGATTACGAACCATACTAAGGCAATAGCAGCAAAAGCCATAATGAAATACATAAAAACTCGAATTGTAACTGACGAGGACCAAATAAACCTGATTTGGAACTCTAGAAATAAAAAAACGGCAAAATATATAATTGCGCTCTGCACTAGGAACCCAGCCACAGCGCCAATTACCTGACTACCCGATATGTGGTGAAGAAACATCCCTCCAATGAGTTGGAAGACGGTTAATAAAACAACTCCTCCAACTATAAACGGCCTATTTCGTTGAATCCAGCTATCCAAGGTATGTACTCTCCTTATTTTCATGACAGCTCAGGGTGTATTCCTTGCGAGTCAATTGTAGATATTCCATATAATAACGTATTTTTCCTGCAGGGTATTGCCCATCCCATTTCTTCCTTGTCAGGTTAAAAGATAGGATATAATGAGCTAAAGCCGGATAAAGGGAGGCAAAGATATGGGGAATCCGATCTCTCTAGATAAGTCACTTATAGCCCCTTGCGGTATGAACTGTGGGTTGTGCCTGGCCTACCTTCGCCCGAAAAATAAATGTACGGGCTGTAATGGGCCGGATCTATCCAAGCCTGCCTATTGCATAAAATGTATAATGCGAAACTGTGAAACGATTCAAAAGAATGAATCAAAACTCTGCTACGAATGTGATACCTTTCCGTGTAAGAGGCTCAAACAATTAGACAAACGCTATCGAACCAAATACTCGATGAGTATGATTGAAAACCTCAACAACATCAAAGAATTTGGAATGGACGAATTTATCAAAAATCAAACTGAGAAGTGGAAGTGCCCCACCTGCGGCGGTGCCATTTGTGTGCATCGAGGCTGCCTGGACTGCAAATAGTATTTGGGGAGGTTTCGGGATGACTATAAACGAGCTGAATGATTATCTCATTAACCTGTTTGAGGCCGATAAACGGGAGTCTTTCCCTGGCGAATTCGGCCTGACGATTAAGGGACGACCCACTGTTAATCGGGTCGGATATGCGACCAACCTGACCATGGAGACCATCGAAGCAGCGGAAAAGAATAATGTTGACCTGATACTAACCCACCATGACGCCTGGGAACTCATCTTTGGCCTTAAAGAGGTGTGCACTAAACGCCTGACTGAACTGGGGATATCTCACTTCTTTGCCCACGCCCTGTTGGATGACGCTGACTTCGGAACCAATGTAGCTCTGATGGAGCGGTTAGGGGCAACAGTCATTGAGAAATCCAACCCCTATCAGGGCCTGCTATATGCGGGCCGGGTGGGCGAGTTCATAGAGCCCATCCCTTTTACTGACCTGGTTAAGCGGGTTGAGACTCTACTGGAGGAACCGGTTCGTTCATGGCAAAACCGGCCGGGCCCTGTGCAAAAGCTATGTGTCGTTACCGGGGGCGGGTTCATGACCGATGAGATCCACGATGCGGTGGAGAGGGGCTGTGACACCTACATAACCGGCGAAAAGATGTTGTATTCCATTGAATACGCAGCCTTCGCGGGCATTAACCTGATCGTCGGGAGTCACACTTTTACCGAGGTTTTCGGTGTGGAGAACCTGGCTCAAAAGGTGGGGTCCGCTTTTCCGAGCTTGGAGATAGTTCGTCTTCCGGAGTCCCACATCGAGTAGAATCATCCATTAAATCGTATCTTTTGTAGGCCGGGCTGGTGGCCATCCGGCCCCCCCATATCTTCATGCCCATGTAGATTGCCGAATACAGGGCGATTATTATCAGCCCCGCTATAAGGCCCGATGCCTGACCGGAAATAAACGGCATACTGGCCATGGCGATAATTAAACTGATCAAACCAATCCAGGTGGTATAGGGATAGCCGGGCATCTGGCAGTGTCCGGTAGGCGGGCAGCCGTGTTTCTTACGGAAACGCAGGTGAGTTGCCATTATTACGGCGTAAGTGAAAAGCAGCGCGAAGCCGCCGGAACTCACCAGGAACAGGTAAACCCGGGGAACCAGAAGACCCAGGCCTAAGCCCGCCAGCATAGCAAAGCCGGAAAAAAGGATCCCCCGATAAGGAACATCCGTCTTATCTTTAAGCCAGCCGGGGGCATGTTTTTCATCCGCCAGGGAACGGATCATCCTTCCCAGCCCGAACATAGCCGCCAGCATGGTAGATAGAATGGCCGTAATCATTATTACCCCTATGGCACTGCCAGCCCATCTAATCCCCTGGGTATTAAGGGCGGCCACCATCGGACTCGTTTTTTCACTCAGGACGCCGGTTGAAACCAGCGGGAGCAGCGCGACCACGGAAAGAATATAAAATGAAGTAAGACATATTACCGTAGACCTGATGGCTTTCGGAACAGTTACTCCGGGATTAGCGGTTTCAGAAGCGGCCAACCCGATAATTTCAAAGCCGGCATAGGCGAATATTACTATCAACATGCTCCCGGCAACGCCTTTAATTCCGCCCGGGAACAGGGATTCTGTGGCCAATACTCCGGTACCGACGGCCCGGGCCCCGGGAAATAGCCCGACAATCAGCAATGCCGCTATGATAATAAAGGAACCGATGGCGAATACCTTGACTGAAGCCAGACTGCTCTCCAGCTTGCTAAGCTTATCAGCTCCTAGCAGGTTAAGCACTGTGACCCCCACTATAATCAGGCTCCCCAGCACTGCGATGGATATGCCAGGCATCCAGTTGCGCACCAGGATTGAAACAGCGGTGGCTTCACTGGACATGGCCAAAGCCATCCCGGTCCAGTATACCCAGCCCACCACAAACCCGGGCCCTGGCCCGAAAGCCTGGGCCGCAAAAGTACGGAAAGATCCGACATCAGGATTGGCGACCGTCATTTCGGATAAAGCAAAAAGGATTAAATAGACCAGTACCCCGCCCAGGATATATGAAATCAAAATCGCCGGTCCGGCTGCGTGAATAGCTACCGATGAACCGAGGAAAAAAGAGCCCCCTATTACCGTCCCCAGGGCCAACATGGTAAGATGCCAGGCTGACAAACCGCTGTTTTCTTTCTTCATTCTTCCCCCATCGCCGTTCTAAATTAATTCTAAGTTAGGTTTTTCAATTACTGGCGGATTATACGGAGCTAAGTAAGAGGTAAGAAGTAAAACGTTAAACGTGAGACGCAAGAGGTGAGACGTTCTGGGTTCGCCAGGCTCCAGCCTGGCACAGATCAGGCTCGGGGCTCCCAGTTAGACCTCTTCTGGGTTCGCCAGGCTCCAGCCTGGCCGTTATTTCTGCGGGGCTTGAGTTCGGCGTTCCCATTTGGCTTGCTCCCATCTTTCTTCACCCGTCCTGTCTCCTAATCCGGGTTCGCCAGGCTTGCGCCTGGTTGCCGGGCTGGAGCCCGGCGTTCCCGGTCAGACTTCCGGGTTTATCTGGGTTCGCCAGGCTCCAGCCTGGCACAGGTCAGGCCCGGCATTCCCACCCTCTTCGTTTTCTAAGTTGGCTTGCTATTTCTTCCGTTGACCAATTACGCTGGCAAATAGTATATTATGGCAAAGGCCTATAATTCGACATATTCTGCTTATAGAATGGAGGAATTATTACATGATTAGCTGGAAGGACGATTACAGTATTGGCGTGGAAACCATCGATGAACAGCACAAGAAGTTGTTTGAAATTGCCAATCGCGCCTATGCCCTATTAAAAAACGAACTGCTGACCGATAAATATGACCAGATAGTTGCCATATTCGATGAACTGAAAGATTACACCGTATACCATTTCGGGTTCGAACAGGAGTATATGGCCAGCATTGGTTATAAGAAACTCTTGTCCCATAAGGTAATCCATGATGACTTTATAGAAAAAATAAATGAAATTGATTTCAATCAGGTTGACCAGGAACAGGAAAAGTACTTGATGGATATATTGAACTTTGTTGTTCAGTGGATTGAACAGCATATTCTCGGCATGGATAAGAAGATAACCGAAGGTTAGTGGTCTATTACATAAAAATAAGGGTGATGCAATGAACATTGTTGGGTGCTTTCTTAGCCTCTCACGGAGTCTCGATTTTTCTAACAAAGGACTTATGCGCCATCACCGAAGAACAGCTTTAATCGCCGGTAAACTAGGCCAGGCGGCAGGACTGGATGCGAAAGAGCTTATGCAATTGATTCAGGCCGCCCTGATTCACGACATAGGGGTAATTACCTGGCAGGAAAAGATAGAGTTAACCAATCTAGAAATCGAAAGCCCCTGGGAACACTGCCGGCGGGGTTTCGAATTGG
>JBLMZW010000068.1:0-16601 GCA_050259035.1 Chitinophagales bacterium
TATACGGTAAGATCCTACCAATCCATCCAGATCAGTGATATCCGTGGTTCCTGCTGCAGCCAGCAGGACAGTTTCCTTAATGGCCATCGCGGCCTGACGGTCGGGGCTGACATAGGTATAGGTTCGGTCGAGAGCACATTTAATCTGAGCTGACCAGCTGTAATAATACAGTGGGGTGGCTAAGACTAAAACGCTCGCCTTCTCCAATGCCGGATACAGTTTAACCATATCGTCCTTCTGCACACAATGAGTCCCATTAGACCAGCACTTGTCACATCCGAGACATCCATTTATTTTGTGGCTGGCTGTACGAATCTTGGTTACCGAGTGACCGGCTTTCTCCGCGCCTGCAATAAAGGCATCTGCCAGCAGGTCGCTATTGCCGTTTATCCTCGGGCTTCCCGTCAAAACCAGTATTTCTTTGCTTCCCATATGTAAGACATCCCCCCTTTATCACTACAAAAACACTGTCTAACAAAATAAAATATTGAATCGAAATATTGGATATGAGGAAAATTGTTATTAAATAATAACTCTAATCCAGGTAAATTAACATATCACCGGTTATTAAAACGTTATATTGAATACCATATCAACCTTTTGGGTCTTAAAATATTCTCTCTCTAAAAGCGGTTAGGCAGGTGCAAAATATTGATATCGTCCCCGATGAAACATCTTATTATCTCGAGAAAAGAATAAAGAGGAGGCAACCGGTGACAGCTGCCTCCTCTTTCAGACCCTAATGGTAACGCTACTTTCCACTCAGGTAATTGGTTATTCCCTGAGCTATAGAACGGGCAATCACCCATTGCTTTTCTTCATTACTAAGAACAGCATAATCCTGGTTGTTACTCATAAAAGCCGTCTCTACCAATATAGACGGTATAGTCGTCTCTCTAGTAACATAAAAACCCTCGGTACGCACACCTTTATCAGCCAGTCGCAAGTTGGATACCAGAGCAGATTGTACCGCAGTTGCCAGTTGCAAACGCTCCTTATTTAAGACGGCATTATCACTTACCGTGTAATAAGTAGTGGTACCGCTTAGCGTCTTAGTAGTAGAGGCGTTACAGTGTATGCTCACAAATAAATCGGCATTAGCCGTATTCGCGGTAAGACTGCGATTAGCCAGGGAAATAAAAGTGTCGTTACTCCGGGTGTATATCACCTGATAGCCCGCCTGCTTCAGAGTCTCACCGAGCTTTAATCCCATAGCCAGGTTCAGATTCTTCTCATTGGCCCCAAAGTATGTAGCCCCGGTGTCGGCTCCACCGTGGCCTGGATCAATCACAATAGCAATTTGATCAGGCCCGCCTGGTGGCCTGTCCACATCCCCCCGGGAAGGAGGCGGTTGGGTTGGTATGGGATTAGTGGGCGGCCTGACTCGATTGATTAGAGAAGCATTCGCTAAAAAAGTCTTTCTTAGATTAGCCACAAAGTCAGCGCCAGAGGATGTCCCACTCGAAGTGGCAATGTACTGACCGCTCATCCAACCTTGATGACCACTGCCCCATTGTACTTGATACCAGCCATTTTGGCTGCTGAGTATGGAGACACTCGTCCCCTGTCCTAGTTGATTTAGAACCGGATAATTGGTTCCGGGTCCGGAACGTACGTTGACCACGGTGCCGGTAACCGCACCGGTGGCGGCCAGAGCTGAAGGCGTAAATGCAAAAATACCTGCCACGACAAAGATACAAAATAAGTATGGGAAATAACGCCTTGGTTTCATGATACCTCCTTCTCCTAAACCTACAGAAAGTGGGTCGCTTTTACAAACCACTACCCGTGTAAAACAGTATTCTATCGATTATAGACGAAAAATGTTAACAAATTGTTGTAACCAGAAATTAACTTCATTGGTAATACAACAATAAAACCAGGCTGGTCAACAAGGCCAGTCTGGTTCTTTCACTGATAACACCTTTGAGTTCTTATCCTCACAACACGGAGAGGCAGGGTCCGACTCTATTGCCGGCATTTCCGTTAAACAGGATAACTAGATTAACTTTCCTATTTTGCCATGAACATTTACTGCAAAGCTTTCGTCCTGATTCCGTTTTGAAAATTTTATTGTAACTACTTTGTAAAATTTATTTCCCCTACCCTACTTATCTGCCTGCCGTAACAATTTAGGTAAAATAACGTATCCTTAATTATTAGATATAAGATGTTAGTCTTGAGAAGGTTGATTTAACTAAAAGTTTATACCCTGAATAGTATAATTCAAATACTCAAGAGAACTTTCTGGGAGGAAGAAATAATTTGATTAATATAGCAGTATTTGGCCTCGGATTTGTTGGCTTACCCTTGTCTCTGAGTTTTGCTATAAATAAATGTAATGTATGGGGAGTTGATATCGATAAGCATCTTATCGACGAATTAAATAATGGTATCACCCATCATTTGGAGGTATATAAAGAGAAAACGGTGCAGGATATTTTAAACGAAGAATTGGCTTCGGGAAGATTCCAGGCTTATTCTGATGGACTGGCGGTTATGAGTCAATGTACGGTAATTATTATTACTGTGGGTATCCCCGTACAGGGCAATCATATTAATTTAGAGCACTTAACTGATGCCTGCCGTCTGATTGGCCACGGATTAAAACCAAATGATCTGGTATTGGTCAGGAGTACAGTTGTTCCCGGAATGACCCGTAAGGTTATTCTCCCTATTTTAGAGAAAACAAGTGGATTAAAGGCCGGTGCAGATTTCTACCTGGCTTATTGTTCCGAGCGTATCGCGGAAGGTAAGGCTTTCGATGAGTTTGAAAATATGCCGGTCATTCTCGCCGGCATTGATAGAGAAAGTACCGAACAAGCGGTAAAACTTCTTTCTGTTATAACCAGAGCGCCGATAACTTGCGCGAAGCAAATGGAAGAGGTCGAGACTGCTAAATTATTGGAGAATATCTCCAGAGATGTTAATATAGCCATGGCCAATGAATTTGCACGCTTCTGCAATTCTATCAATGTAAACATTTTTGAAGTAATAAAAGCCGCCAATACTCATACGCGAGTAAACATTTTAACCCCTGGTCCAGGAGTTGGAGGCTACTGCTTACCTAATGCCCTGCCTTACCTTGAGGCACTTGCCCGGGAACAGGGGTTGGATTTACCTCTATTGCAAACCGCTCGGCAGGTAAATGAAGATATGCCGGGTTACGTATCTGATTTGGTTCTGCGGCATCTTCCCGTGTCGCCAGCTAAGGCGAAGGTTGCGGTATTAGGATTAGCTATGAAGGATTACTCGAATGATGATCGGTTGAGTCCCGCCTTTAAAGTAATAAAAACTCTACAGGATGCCGGCTGCGAAGTAAAGGTTTTTGATTCAGCTGTAACCACTCAATATCCTTTTAAAGTAGATAACCTTGAAGAAGCTATAGCCGGTGCCCACGCCTTACTCATCCTGGCCTTGCAGAAGGATATTGATTACCAAGACCTGAATTATTTCCGGAAATTTATGTACCAGGAAGCTGCACCCCTTATCGTGGATATTAAAAACCTGTACCATGAACAGCAGGTGTTAAGTCAAGGATTTCAATTACAGAAACTTTAAAACAATTTCTAAAGAAACAAAATAACTGTCTATTTTGAGTCAGCATCCTGTATCAGATGCTGACTTTCTTTATGTTATCTTCCGATAAGGCCTGAGGCTGGCAAATATAATTAAATCGGTCGACGGCATATAACTTGATGTCCTGCGAGAAGTATTCTTGCGAAATTTTTTTATATTCAAAACCGGACCGGCATTTATCATTGAGAATATCAAACAGCCTTCTGTTAACCACCATAGCCGACCCCCACAAGCAATCAGCATACTGGTTTTCCAGTTTCTCATTATTTAGCCGCAACGTATCGCCCATACCGGAATAATAGGTGCTTTTGCCTACTGCGTCTGCATTCGTGTAGTTAAAAGCTTGGAGTAAGTCCACCAGAAAACTGGGAGCATAATAATCATCAGCACTAAAGAAAGATATATAGGGAAATATTGCCGTTTTCAGGGCCATTTTAAGTTTTTCTTCAGGTGTAGTATCTGGCTTAAACGGCAAAAGGAAAATGTTTGGGTGAGCATGGATTTTCTCCTCCCAAATATTAACATTGGCCGGGTTATCGAATTCGGGCAGGATAATGATTAATTCCTTGGGAGCATGATTTTGTCTGAGAAAGTTATCGACAGCTCGGTCAAGCAGCTCTTCATTACGGCATATGCTGATGATGGAAACGCCTGAGCTTACATCTTTATTAGATGTAATTCCTATTTTGCGCAGCACCTCTTCAAGCCTGTGTTTATAAGTATGCTTGCTAAAAACTTCTCTTTGGGCTTTTACTGCCAATCGATCACGATATTCTCCATCATTTAATAACTCCTGTAGATATTTTCTCGTATCTGCCTCCGTACGGCTTAATTTCACCAAATCAGGGAATAGCTTTTCGATACCAAGGGAGTAGTTGCTGATCACTGAGGTTCCGCAAGCTAATAGCTCAAAAACCCGGCGTGAAAACATGGTGGGGCTGTTACTGTCCGAATTCACATTTAAAAAAACATTGTATTTCTTGTAGAAATGAACCATTTCATCGTACGGCAGAAACCCTTTAATATAGGGCTGATAGATACTTGGGAAACGGTAATATTTACTTTTGTCATCAAACTTCCTGTCATAAATATGCAAATCATACTCCAATGCCGGCGTTAGTAAGAACGGCAGTTCTTTTTTTCTGTTCATATGCTTCTCGTTATACCAGGTCCCGGCAAAAGCTACCTTTCCAACCTTCTCCTTATCTCGATTGATTGGATTATGCAATCTGGGCTGCGCAGCAAACATTAAAACAAAGACTTGATCGTGCCCTAATATCTTTTGGTACCGAGGTATGGAATTAATATCGGTTGTGAAAACGATATCGAAGTACTTGGCGGCTTCAATGAAATGATTAAAATTAGAAGGATCCTCTTTATTCCAAAAGACGGTAGGTATTTTATGATTTCTGCACCAATTCACCAATTTTTGAAGGGTTTGATCTTGAACGAGGTGTAATCCGCCTATTTTATTGCGCCATTTCAAATCTTTGCCTCGCCAGGCCGATTCAACAAATAATAGCTGCGGTTGCTCCCGCAGCATGGTTTTTTCCCAGTCATCTGGGTCTAATTGAATAAAACTCGCTTCATATTGAAAGCTCTTATAACTGAATTCATCCATTATACACGCTATTTTGCTGTAATCCTTATTTAAGTTAATCGGGATATTCTTCTGCATTATCCGGGTAGATTTTGCTCCGCTTTGATTAACCTTATTGATGGTAACTGCTTGTTTGGTCGGGATAGGTTTTGCTTTGCTTTGATTATTCCTATTGATTGTAACTGCTTGTTTCGCCGGAATAAGTTTTGCCCCGTTTGGGTTATCCTTATTGATTGTAATTGCTCGTTTGGCTGTGGGTTTCTTAGCAGACACATTATCAACCTTTCTTCTCTACAGGAGAAACCCAAATAATATCGAAGCTCTCCTGACTTGTAATCACATCATTGGATTGGCTTCGGAACATTATATTAAGCGGTTTGCCAATATGTACCAAAGGCGTTATCACCAACAACCTACCCCTTCCCCTGCTACCTTCGCACTATAGTCAACGCCCATACCGGGTTAACACAAAAAGTGGACCGCATTCCTGCGGTCCAACAATACTTTTACTTGGTAAGTTTTGCGAGGGGTACTGATCAAATCCATACCCTCAAAAAAGAAAGTTCGTTAAAACAGGCGATCAATAACGGGAATAAAGTCTGCCCCAATGTCCTTGGGGCTTTCTTCCTTTTTTTTGTACCATTCTTTAAAGGTTGGTACTTCGATCATGGGATCCTTTGAGATATATTGAAGCAACCGCTCCAATTTCTTGATATTCTCCACATGAAGTCCATATATCTCGGTATAACGGTTAGCAACAAGATGACTCCGATATAGGGCTGCATGATTTGGTTGATCCGCAGCTGATTTTCTCTTTTTTCGGATTAACGAAAAACTATGCATGAATAAGGTCAGTGTTTTTAGGTGAAACGTTTTAGCTAACTCGATAACATGGGTTAGCTCATCATAGGAAAGCCAATCAAGATCGAATTTACTAGGGGTATAATGGCCTTTCCGGTCAAGGCATTGGACATAAGTGACAGGCACTTCCAATGTGTTCATATAAGGTGTTACCCGGTTAATCGTAAAATCCATCTGCAGTTTGTTGTTTTCGTTTTTATACCAGCGGGATGAGTCGACCGGTATCCCCAGTTTATAGAGGGCGTAGAGCGTATCTTCATTGAACTCATAACTTCCTCCACGATAGGCTACAGGTTTAACCCCGATCCACTGCTGCAAAAGATCTACCCCGTAACCGAGGATCTTCATCTGATCTTTTAAAGAATAGTTATAAATCGCATGCTGGTAAAAATCCAAGGCCGGATCTGCATGGGAATGGAGTTCAACCGCGTGGCCCCTTTGGAAAATCGATTGGACAATATCGGCAAGGACATGGGGCCGATAGTGAATATGTTCATAAACGTTCACAAAAAAGTTCCCTTTAACTCGATACTTTTCCAAGATGGTCATTATCTTAGCAATGCCTGGCTCTTGCTCAATGCCCTCTCCCGTGATGAGATATGGCTTATCAAAATAGCCATCCTCTGTGTCAATGGTGATAAAAAGAGTTAACTTGGTCTGACCCTCATTGATATTACCCATCAGACGCTTCCCCTCGGCCCAATTTAATTCATTTAATTATAAATATGTAACATTGTTTCGAACGGAACACCAGGGAATATATTGATAAGGGAGGTGTAACTCTTGCTCTCTATCAAAAATGGTCAATCAGAATCTCAATTAAAAATAGCCTGCATCCTCGATGAATTTAGTTACGAATGTTTGAAATACGAAGCACAACTAATCCCGGTTACCCCCACCAACTGGCAAGACCGTTTAAATAAGGAACGGCCTCATTTTTTATTCGTTGAATCCGCTTGGAAAGGAAGCAACGGGGCCTGGCAATATAAGATTGGAAAGTACAGCAATCAAACCCGAGAGGAACTCCAGCAGATGATAACATGGTGTAAAGCACGAAAAATACCCACTGTATTTTGGAATAAGGAAGATCCTTTTCATTTTCATAAATTTATTGATGCCGCGAAGCTTTTTGATTATATCTTTACGACCGATGAGAATTCTATTAAAGAATATAAAAAAGTCATGTGCCATGACCGTATTTATCCTCTGCCTTTTGCCGCTCAGCCCAAGATTCACAACCCCATAAGGAATGCCCCCGAGCGGCTGGAACGATTATGTTTTGCTGGATCCTATTACGCAAACCGTCATGAAGAGCGAAAAAAGGACTTAGAAAATCTGCTCGATGCGGCTCAGCATTATGGTCTGGATATCTTCGACCGAAATTACCCTGCCAATCAGGAAATACGAATGGATTTTAGATATCCCGAACGTTTTGAACCTTATATTCGAGGAAATCTCCCCTATGATGAAGTGGTCAGCGCTTATAAGCGCTATAAGATTATGTTAAATGTTAACAGTATCAAAAATTCTCCCACTATGTTTTCGCGAAGAGTCTTTGAAATTCTTGCCTGCGGAACCCCTGTGGTCAGCAATTATTCCTGTGGGATTGAGAACTTATTGGGTAAAAATATTGTTCTTATGGGACATTCGAAAGAGGATTATCAAGAAGCGATCGAAAAGCTCATGACTGATTCCCATCTTTATGATGAAATGTCCATTCGGGGAATTCGCGAAATCTACAAACATCATACCTATCGGGCACGATTGACCCAAATAGTACGGCAAATAGGGTACGTCCTCTCGGAGGACGATCCCCCTAAAGTCAGTGTTTTAAGTATTGTTGCAAATCAAAGACAGTTTCAATGGGTTTGCGAAAATTACCTTCGACAAAGCTATACTCGCTGCGAATTGATCATTTTATCCCTTGCCGACAAGACTATTGGCAAGTTTAAGCGGAATGAGCCGGGCTATTCCTTATGCTGCCTGGCAACTGAATATGTGGAGGATCTTAATCAAGCTATTCATCGTTATTGTGACGGGGATTACATAGGCTGGTTTCACTGGTGTCATTATTATGGAATTAATTATTTACTCGACTTGATCAATGCCGGGCAATATACCGAGAGCAAAATCCTGGGCAAAGTAAGTTATTTTGTGCTGGATCCCCTAACCCATCAACTCAATGCCGCAAATCCTAAACACGAATTGTCTTTTGTCTCAAGGATAAAATTAACCCACTGCATCCTCAATAAAAAGCTCTTTGCCCAACTGAACTTAGAAAAGGTTCAGCCCTATATTCAGGCAATTGAAATTTATATGCCGAATCCACAACCAACCTGCACGATATTTTCGGCTGACAAATATAACTTTATTGAAGGGTTTCGATTTCATTGCATTGAGCCACCAACCCAAAAGAAATTAGAAGCAATGATTAATATTTAACTCCGCTATTTTCGGGGTAAGGAGGATTCCCTTGGGAAAACCGGTCTTAAACATTTTTCTCTATGGAGATATTGATCTTAATCTCATCGATGGCTCCTCCATTTGGATGATTTCATTAATAGGAGTTCTTCACCAAGATCCTCGTATCCAACTTACCGTTTTGTTAAAAAGACCCATTTTACGCGATCTCTTGGTGGAACCTTATCTTAAAGATCTTAAAGTTAAGTTCATCAATCCTCCGACGAATAGGCTTTCGCCCGAAGAAGCCGTTGTAATGATGGAAAAAGCGAACGACGAGTGTCCTTACGACTTGTTCATCGTTCGCGGCTTCAATATTTCCAAAGAAATGGCGGGAAATAAGTTCTTGGCCTCCAAAACATGGGCCTATATCACAGATTTTCCTCAGAAACTGGCCGCTGTCACTCAGCAGCAAAGAAATGAATTAAGGTTCATCTTTGAAAATGTTCAAGCGCTTCTCTGCCAAACGAAGCAATTAGAGGACTACTTTAAAAAAATCCTCCAGTGCGACGAAGATAAATTTATCCGTTTACCTCCTATGATTACTGATTATGAACCGCAAAGGATGGTTTTTGCCAACCGTTCCAATCGGTTAGTCTACGTTGGAAAATTCGCACCTCTATGGTATACCCAGGAGACTATTGCCGCCTTTCAAAAAGCACGAAAAAAGCATAGCCGAATTGAATTTCATGTCGCCGGTGATAAATTCAATATGGATCCAGCCAACCCTGCCTTTGAAAAGGAATGTATCAATAAATTAATGAAGACCGAAGGATTAATCTGGCACCAGGCAAAATCGAGGGATGAAATAAATAAGCTCATTCAACAATGTGACCTTGGCATCTCCTGGCGAAATCCCGCCTTAAATGAAAGTTTGGAGATATCGACCAAACTTCTGGAATATGGACGATCAGGCAAACCTGTGATCTTGAATCGCAATATGATTCATGAAGAACTTCTGGGAAAGGATTATCCCTTCTTTGCCGATTCGGAATCAGAATTTATAGAACAAGTGGAAAAAGCCTTGTGCAATCCAATCCAGTATCAAAAAGCCGCAACAACTCTTTATCAACGCTGCCAGGCTTTTACATTTAGCGAAGTCTATCAGCACTTATCCCCATACTTGTGGGAAGGTAAAAAAACTGGTGCTCCAGTACCTCAGAGAAAATTAAACCTCCTCTTTAGTGGGCATAATCTACAATTTATCCAAACGCTCGTGGACCACTTTAAGCGTCAAAAACAATATGATGTTAGAATCGACCTTTGGCGAGGCCACAGGATACATGACAAAAACCACAGCCGGGAATGTTTGGCCTGGGCAGACATTATCATCTGTGAATGGGGTCTTGGGAATGCCGTTTGGTATTCAAAAAATAAACGGAATGATCAGATTCTCTTCGTTCGTATGCATCGCCAGGAGTTAGAATACGATTACCCAGAGCACTTTAACAATGATAATATCAATAAAATTGTCACCATATCTCCACATACCTGCGAAGCCTTTCAAAAAAAGTTTGGCTTTCCCAAGAATAAGATGACCTTGATTTATAATCTGATTGATTCACAACGGTTTACCTCCCCAAAAGACAATTCGTCCCTTTATCACTTGGGGTTACTTGGCTATTGTCCCCAGATTAAACGTTTAGATCGGGCACTGGATATCTTCGAAACACTCTGGCAAAGGGATCACCGCTATATCCTCTCGATTAAAGGAAAATCACCCGAGGAATATGCCTGGTTATGGGAAAGACCCCATGAGCGAGAATACTATGAAGCCATCCGTCAAAGAATTGAGCAAAGTCCTTGGGGAAAATCCGTTATTTTTGAGCCCTGGAGCCAAGACGTTGAAAACTGGTTTAACAAGATTGGTATCATCCTCTCAGTGAGTGATTATGAGAGTTTTCATCTAGCAGCTGCTGAAGGTATGGCTTCAGGGAGTCTTCCAGTTATCCTGGAAAGGATTGGCGCCAACCAGCTTTTTCCGAAAGAATTCATTTTTAAGTCCACCAACGAGGCGGCCTTTTGGATCAATAACACCATAAAACGACCAAAACAAGAGATTCAACACTTAAAAGACTCTGTACAAAAATTTGTCCGCGATCGTTATGATATAGAACTCATCGTATCCCAGTGGGAAGCTTTGATCAAAAACGAACTCAGAAAATAAAAGGGGAAGACCAACGTGATAAGTGAAGCTTTTCTTTGGCCCGACCACCAGGAGGTTATGCTCGAATATTACCGAACATGGGATAGTCGATCATGCATGAAGCGCTTAAAAGATTTCTTTTCAGGACCCTTGAATAAAGATTATCTCCAGGCTGCAGAAAACATGATCAGAGATAGATTGTATTCTTTCCCGCCCTTTGGGGTTTTTCCCTATAAAAATAGTATCGACTGGTACGGGGATGCCAGCACCCAAAGAAGCTTTCTGCGTCTGCTCCATGGCCACTTTATCCTTAACGATCTGATCAAGGCCTACAGGCAAACGAAAGACCTACATTATCTCCATACTGGTTATGAGATGATTCAAGATTGGATACTTAAAAACCCCTTCGATAACCCGGCCAACCCCATGGCCTGGCATGATGAAACGACAGCGCGGCGATTAATCAACTGGATCGCCTTTTTTGATACTGCACGGACATCCCTTCCTGATCAGACCTTAGGGTATTGGTTTAATCACGTCAAAGATCATGCGGATCGCTTAAGTACTCCGGGTTTTTATGTGCAGAATACCAATCATGGCATGTTTCAAGATCAAGCGTTAATCGTCTTTGGTGATTATTTTTCTTCTTTAAAAGGAAGCCGGGCTTTAAAAGACCTGGCACGATCACGGTTAAAAAATTATTTCAATGTTATTCTTTCCTCCGAAGGAGTTCATTTAGAACATTCCCCTGGTTATCATGAGTTAATCGCTCGTAAGCTTTTAACGTATGGATCTTACTTTAAACAACAAAATGATTCTTTGGGTGAATTTTTCTTGGAAAAATATCAGCAGGCATCTCAGTTTGCCACTCATATCATTAAACCCGATGGTTTACTCCCTCAAATCGGAGACACGCAACAAGTTAAACCAAGTTCCAAGTTGTGGAGAGAGGACCCCTGCTATACGTACGCGATAAGCCAGGGCAAAAAGGGTTCTCCCCCCATAGAAAATGATATCGTCTTTCCCGAGGCAGGCTATGCAATCTTCCGAGAAAATTGGACCGAAAAAGAACAAGGCACCTACGTCTTATTCATCGCCTCATATCATACCAGCTATCATAAACATGGTGATGATTTGAGTGTATGGATTTACACCAGGGGAGGTGATGTTCTTATTGAGGCTGGTCCCTATGGTTACAACTATCAAGATTCCAGGACCCAGTATGGCTATTCATCCTTTGCCCATAATGCCTTACTTGTCGATCATCGAAGCCTGCCTCGAACGGACGGGAAATACTCCGCTGTACAAGTTACAGATTTTAAAATAACTCCTGATAAATCATGGGTTACCGGCATTAACAAGAGGTACCATGATGTTATTCACACCCGCAAATTAGAATATGACAAACTAAATGCTCAAATCAAAGTTACTGACAAAATATCATCGAGGGTTGAACATGAATATACATTATTATGGCATCTCGCTCCAGACATTGAGGCGCTGCTTAGTAACCCGAACCAGGTTATCTTAAACCGTAAAAATACTCCAATTATGAAGATAAGAGTAACCGGGAACCCGAAGTGCTCTATCTCCAAGGTTAAAGGTCGAAGACACCCTTATCTTTTAGGTTGGACTTTTAAAGAATTGGGCCGGGAAGAACCTATAGAAACCTTGATTTTCAATTTTAAAGGGAAGAGCGCATTAATCAATACAGAGTTTATCTTTTCTAAATAATTTGCCACTTGAACCAAAAATCTGAGGGGAACGGTAAAAGATGAGCACTAATGTTGAGATTTACGGGGAAAATTCTCACCCTTTAAATGCATTATCACCACTTGCCATTCCTACCTATGACGGCTCAGGTGAGGCGGTTCATCCGAGTGTATTATATTTTCCGAGTCGGTGGCAGGGATATTTATATTGGATGGCTTTTACCCCCTATAAAAATTCAGATGAAAGGTTTGAGAAGCCCAGTATCGCTGTCTCCGATAATGGAATTGATTGGATAGAGCCTGATGGCTTAAAAAATCCTCTGGTTGATAAACCTAAAGATGGGCATTTAAGCGACCCCAATTTATGTTTTTTTAATAACCAGCTCTATCTCTGTTATCGAAAACGATATCGTTTAGGCCAAGGACTAGATTATGATGAGATTTCCCTAATTCATTCAGGGGATGGAATACACTGGTCTCAGCCAAAATCGATCCTGGCAGGAAATAATGAGGGGGCCTCCCAACTGCTGAGTCCCCAAATCGTCCTGCACTCTAATCGCTATTTCTTGTACACCGTCAATAATAAAATAAGATATATCCAACGACGAGTCGCTGATGATCCGCAGGGGCCTTGGAGTTCACCGGAAAATATACTTCTAATCCATAACTTGCCGAATAACATGATCCCCTGGCATATCAACGTTACAAAGCATCAAGATGACTTCGAGTTCATAATTGTGATGCTGGATAAAAAAAAGGTAGAACCCAACACATTATATTATGCTAGAAATCACAAGGGTAAAATCATCTTATTGGATGACAACCCTCTGCTTCGCCCTTCAAAACAGGGTTGGGATAATAAAACCCTTTATCAATCTTCCCTTGTCCCCATCTTGCAATCGAAGCAATTCGTCGGCTATTCCTTGTATTACAGTGCTTATGGGACAAATACCGGATGGAAGATCGGCATAACAACTTTAAGCCCAGAAAGGCTTTATAACCCTAAAAAAACAGTTGCTGAGAAAATCGCTCAACAAGTTACGAGTTCTGGTTCTAATACAGGATCTTTCCAGTATTATTGTGAGCAAAAACTTCCCAAGAAAGCAGTAATCGTTTTAGCAAATCAAATCTTGAAAAATCAATGGAAAGTAGCCAAAGGCTTTGAATTTATCCCCATAGACATTAAAAACTTCAGCTGGAATCAATATCCCATACAAGACAACACCTGGAAATTCAGGTTGCATTCCTTATCGGTTATAGATCAATTAGTTCAAGCCTATGAATACACCAGTGATACCCGTTATTTAGAACAAGGCCAGGAAATCATCTTAAGCTGGCACAAGTACCATCCGATATCCGAATGGAAAACGAAACGTTGGGCTTACTATGACCATGCAACTGCTTTACGAGCCATTTACCTCATTGAGTTCTGGTATAGCTATCGAAGCTTAACCAAAGAAATCAACAAAGATTTTGTTTCTAAGCTGCTTCTTATACTATATGAACATGCTGAACTCCTGACGAACGATGAGTTCTACGAAGAAAAAGACAACCATGGAATCTATCAAGATATCGCTTTAATGTCGATCGCCCTGGCATTACCAGAATTTGACGAATCCAAAAAGTGGTTTAATCTTGGCTATCATCGCTTTGAAAAGCAAATACTGGATACAGTTTCCGCGGAGGGTGTTCATCTCGAACATTCTCCTGAATATCAGATCACGGTTTACAACTTGCTTTTCAGGGCTATACAGTGGTTAAAGCAGAACAATATTCCAATTAATCCGCAAATCGAGGCCAGAATTCGAAAAATGCCCCTGTTTATCGCTTATATCCTCAAACCGGATCAAACGCTGCCGCTCTTTGGAAATACCTACTCCATTAAAATTACACCCGATCGAATACCAAATATTGATGATTACGCTTCCTTAAAATATCTTCTATCGAATAGCCGGGAAGGCACAAAACCAGCTAATCTTATCCAAGATTTTGCACCTTCCGGTTATGGGGTTTTGCGAAATTTATGGAACACAAGAAAACCATCCTTTGCTGATTCTGTTTATTTTGCTATTACTGCAGGATTCAATAGTAAAGTCCACAAACATCCTGACGACCTATCTTTTGAGCTATTTGCTTTCGGCCGGGATATCATTGTCGATACTGGTAAGTATAGCTATTCTCCTGGGCCTGAACGGGAATATGTATTAAAGACTCAAGCTCATAATGTTGTACTGGTAGATAATCAAGAATACAATTTAAACGAGAAGAATATCGGCAAGAGCGGAATTTTACACTATGAAAGGACTAATGAGAATTACGAGGTCATTAAAGCGTATCACCAACTATATGCTGGCGTTAGACATGAACGCCAGGTCTTTTATGACCATGAACAGACATTTATACTGGTTGACGATCTTTACTCTAAAAACCCTCATCTTTACTCCCAATTATTCCATTTAGGAGCAGGCTTAAAAATAAAGGAAACTGGAGCAACCACCATTGTTGAGGATTCTAATTCTTCTTTCCGATTGACAACCATGCAATTAAATCGGCCCAATGAAATTGAATATCTTAACCCGCAGATCAGTTTTACTTCGAAAAAAAATTACAGCAAAGAACAGAATTTCGTCCTTTGCTATAATGCAAAAGGGTATGATCTTCGCTTTATTACCTTATTGCACTTAAGTAAAGATAAAGCGGATCGGTTTGACTTTATGAAAGCTCAAAGACTGCTCTTTTCTATTCATAAGAAATACCCCAATTTTTTTGAATTCGAAAGTTGAAGAGTTTGGTGCAAATCACTCCCTTTTGTCGTTTGACGGGCTCTTAGATGAGAAGAGAACGCGGAATTGTTATTTGCGTTTGCTAGTCTTTTGCTGCCGTCGTATAAAAAAAAGAGAGCCGAGGGCGTTTTCAATACCGCTTCGGCTCCTTCTGTGGGCGTTTTTTCCCTGCTTTGCTCTATGATGTTTATTGTCGGTCTTTTGCTTACTTTAATAACATTGGCCGTTTTGACTGATCTTCTATTTTTATTATTTAATGACTTCGATTGCCAGCGGGAACTTGCTCATGAACTCACAGCTGTCCTTCTTTATAAGTATCGGGTTTTCGTATCTGAAGCCGATGTCCTCTTCGGGGCAGGCATACTGCATCGCACAGATGAAAACCTCATTTTCCTGATAACAGTGATCGGGATCGGTCCAGTAGGGGAAGGGCCCGTTATGATGGCCAATGCGCCATTCGTCACCCAGCATGCCTATACCGTGCTCGAATCCGGGCACCATGTAATCGGAAAAACCTCGCTCTTCGGCGAAAGCCATCATCTCCTCGGCAAGGGAGGATGGTGAAATACCAGCACGGTAGGTTTTTAGCGTGAGGTCGACGATGTCCACAAAATTCTTTGCGTGCCAGAGCTGACGGTCTGTAGCCGGACCGATGAGATAGTTATGTGTATGGTCACCGCAGGCAAGACCGAAGAGAGCATGAATGTCAACCATGAGTGGTTCGCCGGCTTTCAGTTCCTTGCACGTGGCCGGAGTACAGGCAACACCGGCCAGACCGGTGCGGTAGCCGCAGGCAATCTCATTTCCGCCGGTGAAGCTCCATTCCCAGACGCTGCCAGCCTTGCGCATTGCGAGGGCAGCGATTCCACCTATTTTTGACCCAGTCATACCCTTCCAGCCGCCGTCCTTTATAGCCGCTAGAACTGCCTCATGCCCAACGTAGCATGGACCAGGTTATTGAACGGGCTTTTGCCTGGTTAGCCGAGCATTTAATTTAATATCCATTTTTTCATAAATATCACCCTGAGGAACAAAATGCTCTATCACCGGTTCTTCCAGACCGGAGGGCGTTTCTCCAGGAACGACATGATACCTTCGACGGTATCTTCGGTCCTTCCTGCTAATTGGAAGCAGTAGCGGGTAGCCTCTTGATGATGCTCAATACTCCGCTCCAGGCTGTTGTATATGAGCTGCTTGGTCATATAAACAGCCAATGGTGCTGCTTTGAAAAACTTCCTGGCCAGTTCCATGGCTGCAGGCATCAGCTGATCGTCCGGCACCACTTGATGCACCAGGCCGATCCTTAACATCTCCTGGGCGTCAATGACTTCACCTGAAAAACACAATTCACAGGCTTTGGATAAACCTACGATATGCGGCAGTAAGTAAGTGCCCGCCCCGGTATCGGGTATCAGTCCCCTTTGGACAAATACCTCTCCCCATTTGGCGCTTTCTCCGGC
>JBLMZW010000069.1:0-6508 GCA_050259035.1 Chitinophagales bacterium
TGTATATTTTAATTAACAGATCACCTACATGGTATTCAATGGTTGTACTTAATAACTGCCGCTGTCCATAATATTCAGGGAAAAGCAGCTCCCGCAACATAAAGATAGCCTTTATTATTACATCCCGTTTCGGTTGAGAAACAGGCTCCAGTGAAATATCCGGCTGATTTTCACGGTAGCTGGATACAATAGATTTAACCAGACTGTTAGCTTGCTCCATTGAAAGTTTATTCATCACTATCACCCTTATTATTTATAATCACCTAATGTTCTACTTAATCTTTTGATATAAAACTATTCCCATCTATATAGTATCATTTACTCACGTTCTTAGCTTAATAAGTTATCTATTAAATATCAGGCCAAGTATGAACTATACCCTAACCAAATCTGTATAAGTGAAAATGCCTGGCAGTGCCAGGGCTGTATCAACGCACGTATTGCATCTATCGGCAGGCCTATTGGCACGAGTCACGGACATTCGATTAAGCATCTTGCTTAAGTGATATTCAATTTGAACATGTGGAGTTATTTTTTCCTCAACCATCTATTGACAAACTCAGTTGTAATTAATATATTATTCATATCGATTTACTAGGTTTAAAAAAAGGGGGGGTGATGCTGAAATGCGCATATCAACCAAAGGAAGGTATGGTTTGAGGGCTATGGTTGATATGGCCGTGAATGCAACCGGTGAACACGTTGCTTTAAACAGCATCGCGGAACGGCAAAATATTTCAGCCAATTACCTCGAACAGGTCTTTGCCCTGTTAAGAAAAGCAGGCCTGGTTAAAAGCGTAAAAGGAGCCCAGGGTGGCTACATCCTGGTGGATAACCCCGCTGCTATAACCGTAGGTTCTATTCTTCGGGTTTTAGAAGGCGACCTTTCGGTCATTGATGAATCCAGTGAAGAAGAAGACCCGGGCACCATCGAGTTCTGTCTCAAAAAATGTGTATGGGAAAAACTTGATGACACCATTAATCGACTGGTAGATTCCATAACCCTTGAAGATCTGGTCGACGAGCAAAAAAAACTCAATGGAAGCCAGGCCCTAATGTTTTATATCTGATGCAACTCTATTTTTTTGGCCCTAATCCCTAGTATTTCTATGGGTAATATAATAAAAGGAGTGTTATTGATGAGCGAAAGACAATTCAAATTCGATACCCTTCAGGTACATGCCGGGCAGGTACCCGATCCTACAACCGGTTCAAGAGCAGTACCTATTTATCAGACTACATCATACGTGTTTAGGAATTCTGATCACGCGGCGGCTCTTTTTGCTCTGGCGGAACCCGGAAATATATATACCAGAATCATGAACCCGACCAGTGACGTTCTTGAACAGCGGATCGCCGTCTTGGAAGGCGGAGTCGCAGCCCTGGCTGTGGCCTCCGGTTCCGCAGCTATCACTTATTCCATCATTAATATTGCCGGGGCGGGAGATGAAATCGTGTCAGCCGGCACCCTTTATGGAGGCACTTATAATCTTTTCAACATAACTCTGCCCAAGCTAGGAATTAAAACCGTCTTTGTGGATCCCGACGACCCCGAGAATTTTAGGAAGGCTATTACTGATAAAACCAAAGCTATATATTTTGAAACCATAGGCAACCCGGCTTCCAACCTCGTTGATATTGAAGCGGTGGCTTCTATCGCCCATGAAAACGGGATTCCATTAATCGTTGACAATACTTTTGCTACTCCTTATCTCTTTAAACCAATTGAATTTGGGGCAGACGTGGTGGTACACTCGGCCACCAAATTTATTGGAGGACATGGCACATCTATAGGCGGACTTATTGTTGATTCCGGAAAGTTTGACTGGCTGGCCAGCGGAAGATTCCCCGGGCTGACTGAACCCGATTCCAGTTACCACGGCATTTCTTATGCCAAAGATGTTGGTGCTGCAGCGTTTATCACCAAGACCAGGGTACAGCTGCTTCGGGATACCGGCGCTGCCTTAAGCCCGTTCAATGCATTTTTATTCCTGCAGGGATTGGAAACCCTTTCTCTTCGTTTACAAAGACACGTGGCCAATGCCCAAAGAATAGCGGAATATCTGGAGTCTCATCCCCAGGTAAACTGGGTTAACTATCCGGGTCTAAAGAATAACAAGTATTATAATCTGGCTCAAAAATATTTCCCCAGAGGGGCCGGATCGATATTCACATTTGGTATTAAAGGCGGTGCCGAGGCCGGTAAGAAATTCATCGACAATCTGGAGATCTTCTCTCTGTTGGCTAATGTAGGCGACGCGAAGTCCCTGGCGATCCACCCCGCCAGTACCACCCACTCTCAGCTGACGGGAGATGATTTGGCCGCCACGGGTACGACTCCGGATCAGGTCCGGCTTTCCATAGGAATTGAAGATATTGAAGATCTGATTTGGGACCTTGATCAAGCCTTAAGCAAAGCGGCCGAGTTATAAGACAGTGAATTGTTTTTCTCCTAAAATACTTCCCCCTTCGGAACCGGCTGTTTCCCGCCGGTTCCGAATCTTTAACTAATGAAGGGGATGATTTAAGCATGCGGGAACTGACAATAGTCTACTGATTAAGGCGGTGATGCGCTAAATGAAATTCGGCAGTAAGCTGATACACAACGGTAATGAAATCGATAAACACACCGGGGCTTTGAGTATTCCGATCTATCAGGCATCCACTTACCATCAAAAGGATCTGGATACCAGGCAGGAATTTGACTACTCACGGTCTGGCAATCCGACCCGCAAAGCCCTGGAAGAAACCATTGCGATTTTAGAGGGAGGTACGGCGGGATTCGCGTTTGCTTCAGGAATGGCAGCCACTTCTTCAGTATTATCCATCTTTTCTGCAGGAGACCACCTATTGGTTTGTGAGGATGTTTACGGCGGAACCTATCGGGTGTGCAGCAGCCTGTTCAAGCGGTTCAACATTGAAACTACTTTTGTTGATGCCGGAAATCTGGATGCTTTAAAAGCAGGCATTAACAAGAATACCCGGGCCCTGTTCTTAGAAACTCCATCCAATCCGTTGTTGAAAATTACCGATATTCGTGCGGCGGTTAGGATAGCCAGGGAATATGGCCTCCTGGTTCTTATCGACAACACTTTTATGTCACCTTACCTGCAGCGGCCTATAGAACTGGGTGCCGATATAGTAATCCACAGTGCCACCAAATTCATCGGAGGCCATAGCGATGTCCTGGGCGGTCTGGTCGTAACCGGGGATGATCGCCTGGCCAAAAGAGTCAATTCCGTACAGATCAATTTTGGGGCCGTGCTTGGTCCTCAGGACTGTTGGCTTTTGCTCCGTGGCTTAAAGACCTTAAAAGTAAGGATGGACTTCCAGCAAAAAAATGCTTCTTTGCTGGCCGAATGGCTGTCTTATCAACCTGCTGTCAAGGAAGTTTTTTATCCGGGACTCTCCCATAATGAAGGCCATGAACTTCATATGTCTCAGGCGGATGGTCCTGGCGCAGTTCTTTCCTTCAAAACCCAGGATACCAGTATTGCACGCCACTTTATGAACCAAGTTAAAATGGCCGCGGTAGCAGTTAGTCTGGGAGGGGTAGAGACAATCGTCTCCTATCCCGTGAAAATGTCTCATGCCGCTATGCCGGTCGAACAACGTGAAAAACTGGGTATTACAGATAATCTTATTCGGGTATCGGTAGGTCTCGAAGAAATTGAAGACCTGATTCAGGATTTTAACCAGGCTTTTATGCCTTAGATTAAACTGCAAATATTTTTTCCTAGTAAATCGATTGGTTTAAACAGTAGGATATTGACAGCCACTATCAAGGGTATTATATTTAACTTAACCTTATTAAACATATCATTTTAGTAGGAATTAGGAGGGACGGTAAATGTCTAAAATCGCAAAGAGTTTAATCGACTTGATTGGCAACACACCCCTGTTGGAGTTGTCTAATTACAACCGGGACAATCAATTGGAAGCCAGGCTGATCGCCAAGCTTGAATATTTCAACCCCGCGGGAAGTGTTAAGGACCGGATTGGTTATGGCATGATTAAAGATGCTGAAGAAAAAGGCATACTTAAGGAGGATTCCGTAATAATCGAGCCCACCAGCGGCAATACCGGAATTGGATTGGCGTTTGTTTCGGCAGCCAGGGGCTATAGATTAATTCTTACTATGCCAGAAACGTTCAGCGTTGAGCGCCGCAATTTACTGAAAGCCCTGGGAGCCGAGTTGGTGCTGACTCCCGGACCCGAAGGCATGCCGGGAGCCATTAAAAAAGCGAAGGAGTTGGCCGCGCAAATCCCCCATTCATTTATCCCTGATCAATTTAATAATTCAGCCAATCCGGACATCCACCGGAAAACGACGGCAGAGGAAATATGGCGCGATACCGACGGTCAAGTTGATATTTTCGTTAGTGCAGCCGGTACGGGGGGAACCCTTACCGGAGTTGGCGAAGCACTAAAGGCAAAGAACCCTGAATTTAAAGCAGTGGTGGTCGAGCCGTTTGATTCACCGGTAATCTCCGGAGGAAAACCAGGGCCTCATAAAATTCAAGGCATTGGTCCCGGATTTATACCAGGTGTTCTGAACACCCAGATAATCGACGAAATATTTAGAGTAAAAAATGAGGAAGCATTCGAAACCACCAAAAAGTTAGCTAAAACTGAAGGGCTTCTAGTCGGCATCTCTTCTGGTGCGGCCGCGTTCGCCGCGACAGAAATAGCTAAACGGCCCGAGAATAAAGGTAAGACCATAATTGTTTTGCTGCCTGACACCGGAGAGCGTTATCTCTCGACACCGCTTTTCCAGGAATCATGAATTGATTTATAGGGGATTTTTCTCGCCGGACTGCCGGGTTCTCCCTTGAGAAAGATCCCCTATAATGTTCGGATGGTATTAAAACGGCCATTGATTGGTGTTTGGACAAGATAAATATTGTACCAATCCTGACAATTAGGGCACAAATAACGATGATATAAAGGAGACATCTTTCATGGCACTGCTCGAAAAAGAAAAAGCATTCACCGATTTGCCAGTTCATACAACACAAGAACAATTACGGCGCAGTCAGGATGCGCTTTCGGTTCTTAACGCTCTGTTGAAGTTTTCCTTAGAAGAAACCCCACTTCAGACGACTTTGGTAACTGCTTTGGAGCTGGTCTCTTCGATTAAATGGCTCTCGGAAAAATCCAGTGGCGGTATATTTCTGGTTGAGAACGACTCGGACGTTCTCCAAATGGCGGCCGTTTACGGCAAGGTCGGAATCGGCCCCGAGACCTGCAACAGTATCCGGGCTGGTGAGTGCCTCTGCGGAAAAGCCGCTTTAAACAGGCAGATTGAGTTTTCTTCCGATCTGGATATAGATCCGATGGCATGCTTTGGCGGAGTTGGTCCTCATGGTCATTATTGCATTCCCATTCTTTCTAACGGTTACTTATTAGGGGTGATAACCCTTAATGTTCAGGAAGGCCATTCCCGCAGCCGAGAAGAGGATATCTTTCTGCAGGCCGTAGCCGATACCCTGGCCGGGCTCATAGTCCGCAAACGGGCTGAAGAAGATTTGAAAAAAAGTGTAAGTGAACTTCGACAGGTGTTGGATGGAACGGTGGCGGCACTTGCCGCTTGTGCCGAAAAACGTGATCCTTATACCGCAGGACACCAGCAGCGAGTAGCTGAATTGGGCTGCGAAATCGCAATCGAAATGGGCATAAGTGAAGAAATAATTCAGTCTATTAGAGTAGCCGGAACCCTGCATGACATTGGCAAAATCGTGGTCCCTTCCGAGATCCTGACCAAACCGGGTGAATTAATCGAAGCGGAGATGACACTAATTCGGTTACATCCAGAAGCCGGTTTCGATATTTTAAAAACTATTCCTTTCGGGAGCCCAGTTGCCGAAATTGCATTGCAGCACCACGAGCGCCTGGATGGTTCGGGATATCCATATCGCTTGTCAGGCGATGATATACTTATGGAGGCTCGAATTCTTATGGTAGCAGATGTTATCGAAGCCATGTCGTCTCACCGGCCTTATAGGCCCGCGTTGGGGATATGGAAAGCCATCGACTACATCACCGACAACAGCGGTAAATTATTTGATAAGGAAGTTGTTACAGCCTGTGTAAGACTGCTCAAAAGAAAACACGCTAATGATTGGGTTATTTAAATAAGATGTTGTATTCGGAGTTGGAATCAATGTACTCCCATCTGCGTCAGGGCTGTCTCAATACCCCTGGCTAGAAGTTCAACGTCTTCTGAATCGTTACTAACCGAAAAACTTATTCTGACTGACCCTTCGGCTATTTTGGGATCAATACCAATTGCTTTCAAAACATGACTCAATTTCACCTTACGGGAACTGCAGGCCGCCCCAGTAGAAATAAATATATTCATTCCCTCAAGAAAATGGACAAGTACCTCTCCACGTACCCCTGGAAAGGAAATATTAATAATATGCGGTGCTGCAGCATCCAGATCAGGTCCGTTTACTGCAAATTTTAAACCGCTTGCATAGAGTCTTTCTAATAGCAGGTTTTTCAG
>JBLMZW010000070.1:0-9829 GCA_050259035.1 Chitinophagales bacterium
ATAATAGTGCTACTATGCTGTCGCAACATCTTTATTTGGCAAGGGAAACCGCAATGTCAACCAGTTATGAAGCGGACATAGTATTTACCGCCGGGTCTGACCGGTACTTTTTGAGGAATCAAGGCAAGGTCAAGTTTTTCTATTTACCATCGGGAATCAAGGTTGTGGGAGCCAAGTTTCCCCGAGATCCAGCCCACAAGAACATTGTTGGGCGTTCAGCCTGCTGTTTTGTATGCACCGGGGCACCCACTCAGGGAGGAACCGTAGTATTAGAAAATCAATTGGGTAATAGACTATACATACCCGTTACCCCTTGTCTGGGCAGTATACGTATCAGTCATGTTCCGCCGGAAAACTGGACTGAATGGTAAAAGGAATATGTTATAAATATTATTGGTCTGATACCCTGGGAGGAAGAGGTTAACATAACGATAGTCAATTCTTATAGAATGAATGGGGGTCATAAAACTGATCGATAACTCTTTCCTCGGCCGGATTTACTTGTTAGGTTTACACGGAGACGGTGATGTTATTTGATCTTCTATTCATATTTTTTGCCCGTATAATTGACGTATCACTTTCAACCATCCGGATGATTCTTATCATTAGAGGAGACCGTTACATCTCTGCCGTCATAGGCTTCTTTGAAATTATGGTTTATGTAATTGCCCTGGGAAAAGTAATAAACCACCTGACAGAACCCCTAAAGCTTGTGTTGTATTGCCTGGGATTCGCATCGGGGGTAATCGTTGGAAGCTGGATAGAGGAGAGAATAGCACTCGGGTACCGGGGAATTCAGGTTATTATTGAACGGGAAAACGGTTTTATAGCCGATCAGTTAAGGGAAGATGGTTATGCAGTTACTACGTGGGAAGCGCAGGGTTTAGAAGGCAAGAAACTGGTCATGAATACCTGGTTAAAGCGGACAGAAGCTATGGAGATGGCACGCCGGGTTAAAGAATTCGACGAAAACGCTTTCGTTGTATTTATAGAACCCAAGAGCTTTAGCGGGGGATACCTGGCAAAGAAGTGAACAAATCACGAATTTATCTGGTTTTTAAACATTTGCTTTAATTAATGATTTGTAAGTGTGTTTAAAACAATGCAATTCTGTAAACCGGTTATCAGTTCTATTGCGCAGACAGGGTTATTGATCAGGCACAGGAGGTAACAATATGCTGAAAATATTAACTGCCGGTGAATCCCATGGCCCAGCTCTGGTTGCCCTAATTGACGGACTTCCTGCCGGAGTCCCGGTGGATACGGGTTATATTAACGCCCAGCTTAAGAGACGGCAAAAAGGCCACGGCCGTGGTGGCCGAATGCAGTTGGAAGATGATCAGATAGAGATCCTTTCCGGTATTCGAGATAGCCTGACCTTGGGAACTCCGATAACTTTTATTATTAGAAACCGGGATCATGCCAACTGGAGTGATACTATGGCTGCAGGGCCAGCCGGCGATGACCGCCGAGTGGATAGGCCCCGACCGGGTCATGCTGACCTGGCAGGAGGAATGAAATACGGTCAACATGATTTGAGAAACATACTGGAACGAGCCAGTGCCCGTGAGACCGCCGCGCGGGTGGCGGCTGGAGCAATTTGCCGTGAGTTATTGCGAGAGTTTAATATAGAGATATGGAACCAGGTAGTTGCCATTGGCCCAGTCAAAAGCCCACTGCGAGGCTGTTCCCTGGACGAGGATATGAGAAGCCGCTTGGAAAGCTCTCCCGTGAGCTGTCCTGACCCAGATACGGCCCAGCTTATGATCGAGGCTATAGATAAGGCTCGTGAAGAAGGAGAATCTCTGGGAGGAGCCTTCGAAGTCGTTGCTTCCAATGTTCCACCTGGTCTGGGTTCCCCGTTTCAGGCCGATACCAGAATAGATGGTATGTTGGCGGCTACACTTATGAGCATTCCTGCTATAAAAGCGGTTGAAATCGGCGATGGTATAGAAGCTGCGGGGGATAAAGGATCGGCTGTTCATGATGAGATATACCTTGACGATATGGTTGGGATTGTTCGATACCAGAACCGTGCCGGAGGTATAGAGGGTGGCATTACGAACGGAGAAACCATCGTTGTAAGAGGCTATATGAAACCAATTCCTACATTGTATAAGCCGTTGACCAGTGTAAATATGGCTACCTGGGAAGCGGAGAAAGCTCAGGTAGAACGATCTGATACTTGCGCTGTTCCGGCGGCCGGCGTAGTTGCTGAAGCAGTTGTCGGCCAAATTCTGGCCAGGGAAATGATGTCTAAGTTCGGAGGGGATAGCCTTCGTGAAATGAAGGCTAATTACCGGGCATATCTGGACTGCATCGGAAAGGACTGGAGATGGAAAAGAACATTGTATTAATCGGATTCATGGGCACTGGAAAAACCTCCATCGGAATGCGGCTGGCCCGGACACTAAAACGAGAATTCGTAGACACTGATCGTGAGATTGAAACCCTTACCGGTATGAACGTATTTACTATATTCAAAAAATACGGGGAGGTAAGGTTTCGTTCCGAGGAGGAGCTGTTAACGAAGAAACTAGCCCTTCGAAAAAGGCTGGTTATCGCTACCGGTGGGGGAATGGTCCTAAATCCCCATAACCTTGAGATATTGTCTGAAAACGGCATACTTATATGCCTTCAGGCCGATCCGGCGACCATATTAAACCGCGTCAAAAAGAAAAAGCAAGCCCGTCCGCTGCTGGGTAAAGAGGTAACCTTGGAACGGATAGTCGAGCTCCTGGAAGCCAGAAAAGACTTTTACTCACGAGCGAATATTGTAGTTAACACTTCCGGTTTAAGTCCTGACGAAATCGTAGCTGAAATATTGACCAAATTACGCGGGGTGAACGATGAAACAGCTAAGAGTTGACCTGGGGCAAAGATCCTATAATATTGCCATTAAAGAAGGTATTCTTTCTGAAACCGGGAAATTCCTTAAACAGGTTACCGCCCAAGACCGCGTTATGTTAGTTACTAACCCGACCGTTCATGCTTTTTATGGTAATAAAATAATGGAAAGCCTGATAGAGAATAATTTTCGCGTAGTTTTAGCAGAAGTTCCAGATGGAGAAAAGTATAAAACCGTCGAACAGTTGGAAAAAGTTATTGATCTGGCGGTTGACAATAAATTTGACCGGGGAAGTCTGTTATTAACCCTCGGAGGCGGAGTAATTGGAGACCTAGGTGGATTTGCCGCCGCCATCTACCAGCGGGGGATTGATTTTGTACAGATTCCGACCACCCTTTTGGCTCAGGTTGATAGCAGTGTGGGAGGAAAAGTAGCGGTTAATCATCCAAGGGCTAAGAACATGATAGGAGCATTTCACCAGCCTCGCCTGGTTATTATCGATCCCGAGACAATTCGGACCTTGCCTGATCGTGAATATCGTGCTGGTCTTGCCGAAGTCGTGAAATATGGTATTATCAACGACGAGGATTTTTTCCGCTACCTGGAAGATAATACTGAACCGGTAAACGAGAGAGATCTCAAGACTATTAAGGAAGTAATTGCTGCCAGCTGCCGTATTAAAAGCGAGATTGTGGAAAACGACGAACGCGAAGGAGGACAGCGGGCTTTGCTTAACCTTGGTCATACCTTTGGTCATGCGATTGAAAACCGAGCCGGTTACGGAACCTACAGCCATGGCGAGGCGGTAGCCATCGGCATATCCCTGGCCTCATCATTGGCCCATCAAATAGGAATTCTTAGTAACGCTGATGAACAACGCATCAAACTTCTTCTGAAAAACCTTCACATCGATACTACCATGCCTGATTATCCTACCAAAGATTTAGTGGACACCATGTATCAGGACAAAAAAATACTGGGGGGGAAATTACGCCTGGTTCTGCCTGATGCCATAGGTCACGCCTTAATACTCGAAGACATTTCGCGCACTCAAATCGAAGACATTATTAGTATATCTGGCAGAAAATTGTAGGTAAAGTTTAGGACCATTAGGTTATGCTCGGTCCAGCAGGATTTTATTACCTGATGTAGAATTATTTGATTTTGGATATGTACGAATAACTTCGGCATTTTAATCAACAGGAGTTCATAAACATGATAAACGGGAGCAGGAAAATGGTTGGAGAAATGCTCAAAGAAATCGGCTTGATTTCCAATGAGCAGCTTCATGAGGCTCTTGCTGAACAGAAAGAAAGCCGAGATAAACTGGGCAACATACTGGTAAAAAAAGGGTATATCACAGAACAAGCTTTATTAGAAACGTTGGAATTTATGCTCGGTATACCCTACGTCAAGTTGGACCGGTATACGGTTGACCCCGGTATTATGGCTTTAATTCCGACTTCGATGGCGCAAAGGCATCAGGTACTGCCTCTGGCTATAAACGAGAACAAGTTAACGGTCGGTATGGTAGATCCTATGAACTTTGTGGCTGTAGAAGACATCCATGCCCTGACCGGCATGGAGATAATACCTGTTCTGATTAGCGCCCGGGAACTGGAACTAGTTACCCGGCAGTACTCGAATATCAACCTTGACCCCGGCATGGAAAACATATTCCGAGAACTCAGCCGGGATGCAGAATCAGCAGCAGCCGCTGTCGACGATGTTGGTGACATCGTTGACGACGCCCCGGTGGTAAAAATAGTTAACAGCATACTAAATCAAGCGGTTTTGGCCAGAGCCAGTGATATACATATGGAGCCTGAAGAACAGCAGGTTAGAATCAGGATGAGGGTGGACGGTAAATTAACAGAAATACTTTCCCTCCCCAAGAAAGTCGGCCCAGCCCTGGCCTCCAGGGTCAAAATAATGGCAACGATGGATATTGCTGAAAAAAGATTGCCACAAGATGGAAGAATGCGTACAATAGTATCAAATCGAGAAATAAATTACCGGGTTTCTACGCTCCCTACCATGTATGGTGAAAAAGTGGTAATTCGAATTCTTGACCGGGCTCAAAGTATTGTCTCGATAGACAAACTGGGTCTGGATGGCAATAATAAGGAGTTTTTTGACAGCTTTCTTAAAAGGCCCAACGGTATCATCCTGGTTACCGGACCGACAGGAAGCGGCAAGACTACGACGTTATACGCGGCTTTACAACACCTCAATTCCCCGGAAAAAAACATTATTACTCTGGAAGACCCGGTAGAATATTCTTTTCGAGGAATCAATCAGGTTCAGACCAACCCCCGTGCCGGGTTAACCTTTGCAACCGGTCTGAGATCGGTTCTGCGTCAGGATCCAGATATAATAATGGTCGGTGAGATTCGCGACACGGAAACAGCCCGTTTGGCGGTACAGGCAGCCCTCACCGGACATCTGGTATTATCTACAGTTCACACTAACAGTGCTGTGGGAACAATTTCTCGATTAGTTGACATGGGTATTGAGCCATTTCTTTTATCTTCAACCCTGGTTGGGGTTATAGCCCAACGTTTGGTTCGGGCCTTATGTCAAAACTGCACTGAACAATATGAATTAGATGAACTAACCGCATTAAGGATGGGAATACCAGGAGAGACCGGAAAGACTTTTTATCGAGGTAAGGGCTGTAGTTTTTGCCGTAACACTGGATATCGCGGCCGCCTGGCGGTACACGAGGCATTACGGGTCGACCGGCAGGTTATATCACTGATGACCCGGGGAGCACCGGAAGAGGACATACTTCAAGCAGCCTTATCTGACGGAATGGTCACCCTGTATGAAGATGGACTTCAGAAAGCCCGCAATGGATTGACCAGCCTGGAAGATGTTCTGACAGTTGTCCGGATTACAGAATAGGGGGTTGGGGGATATTGATTAAGGAACTTATCGAGAAAGCAGTGGAAATCCGGGCATCTGACCTGCACCTGACAGTCTTCAAATCGCCAGTCTTTCGCGTAAATGGCGAGCTTATAAACCTTCCTGAATACCCAAAAATGACGGTGGAACAATTAAAAGATATTGCCGACGAAATGCTGCCGGGTGATGCCTACAGGGAACGTTTGGAGGAAGATGGCCAGGTGGACTTCTCCAGCAGTTTGCATGGGGTCGGACGTTTTCGCGTCAATCTTTATATCCAGAGAGGATCATACGCGGCGGCTATCCGGCTTATTCCTTTCCAGATTCCTGAGCTTGACGATCTGGGATTACCTCCGGTGGTTCGGGAACTGGCCATTAAAGACCGGGGATTAGTTATCGTAACCGGGCGAACCGGTAGCGGAAAATCAACTACTCTAGCGGCCATGATTAACCTTCTTAATAAAGAAAAAAGCCTCAATATTATTACCCTGGAGGACCCGATAGAATACCTTTACCGGCATGAGAAATCGATAGTTAATCAGAGAGAAGTTGGGGTTGATACCAGTGGTTTCGCTCCTGCCTTAAGAGCAGCACTTCGTCAGGACCCTGATGTTATACTGGTCGGCGAGATGCGGGATCTGGAGACCATTTCTACTGCAGTAACAGCGGCTGAGACAGGACATCTAGTGTTGGCCACCCTTCACTCCAGCAGTGCAGCTCAGACGGTAGACCGTATTATAGACGTTTTTCCGCCCCACCAACAGGAACAGATAAGGGTACAGTTAGGCGCAACCATCCAGGGAATTGTATCACAGCAATTAATTCCCAGGGCCGACGGTCGCGGTCGGGTAGTAGCCGCTGAAATCCTAATAGCTACACCGGCGGTACGTAGCTTAATTCGTGACGGGAAGACCTACCAGATTGACTCCGTAATTGAAACCGGTGCCAGCCTGGGAATGGTAACCATGGATAAAACATTAAAGAACTTATATCAGAAAAACCTCATAAGCTATGATGAAGCCTCAAAACGAGCCAGCGGCCGGGGTGCCTTAATGGAGTATCTGAGGGGAGGAGGAAACTAATTGGCCACCAGTACATACTCCTATAAAGTACGCAACCAGGAAGGTAAAGTCATAAAGGGCAAAATAGAAGCGGAAACCAGGGAAGGTGTCGTAACCAAGCTGATTGCCCAGGGGTTCGTTGTCCTGGAAGTGGAAGACAAAAAGGGTTTATCAAAGGATGTTAACCTAAACCTAACTTTTCTACAAAAGGTTACGAACAGGGATCTCGCGGTTTTCACCCGCCAGTTGTCTACTATGGTGGGGGCAGGGCTTCCAATTCTTCGTAGCCTTAGTATTCTGGAAGAACAATGCGAAAACGTTAAACTCCAAGGCGCCATAGGTGGGGTAAGAAAAGAGGTAATGGAAGGGGTTCCCCTCTGGGAGGCATTGAACCACCAGAAACAGGTATTCCCCAACCTATATGTTCAATTGGTTCGCAGCGGTGAATTAGGAGGTATTCTGCAGCAGGTATTGGAGAGGTTAACCAATCACCTTGAACGTGAGTATGAAATCACCAGCAAAATAAAAAGTGCTTCCACCTACCCAGCGGTAGTTGGTTGTTTCGCTATCGGTGTAGTAATCTTCATGCTGGTTTACATACTGCCTCAATTTGTTGGTATATTGAGCGGTTCAGGTCAGGAGCTTCCTGCGACAACAAAAGCTTTGTTAGGTATGTCAAGCTTTCTAAAGAACTTCTGGTGGCTGCTAGTAATAATAATCATATTAGCTATTTTAGGGGTAAAGAAGTGGCGCACAACTTCTGATGGTCGTTATTTTACAGATAAGCTCAAGATGAAAATGCCAGGGTTCGGAGTAGCCTCGACCAAACTTTCAGTAGCCCGTTTTACCCAGACCATGGGGACCCTGGTAAAATCAGGTATATCAATTATGGACGCCCTGGGGGTATCCGAGGAAGTGGTTAATCAGGAAGTTTTGGCCCGTGCTATTGCCAAAGCCAGATTGAGTATCAGGGAAGGAGAAACCATTGCCGCTCCACTGTCCGAAACGAAAGTTTTTGAACCCATGGTAATACAAATGATAAGCGTAGGAGAAGAGACCGGTACACTCGACGATATGCTGGCAAAGGTAGCTGAGTACTACGAGAAGGAAGTGGGTTATCTAATCGAAAGCATAATGTCACTAATTGAGCCTTTACTTATAATTGTCATGGCATTTGTTGTCGGTTTTATAATGATGAGTATCCTCCTGCCGATGTACCAAATGTATACAACGGTGGGATTTTAAACCCATTATATTGCATCGAAAGGAGGTGAAAATAGATGATAATAAAATTCAACAATGCAATTAGAAGATTCGGGAAGAACGAAAAGGGCTTTACTCTGCTGGAAGTCCTGGCAGTATTCGCAATCCTTGCTATCATTATTGCTCTGGCAGCGCCTAAGTTCTTGGAGATTATTGACAGAGGAAAGCACAGAGGTTGCGAGAACAATATCAAACTGATCACCAATGCGGCCGAAATGTATGTTGAAATGTATAATCCTTCATCAGTACCTAGTGTTGCTACGCTGGTTGCTTCGGGTTACTTAAAGGAAGACCCGAAATGCCCGGTTGCCGATGCTGTAGGCAAGTATACTGTTGGTGGAAGTACAACCAATGTTTCTGTAGGATGCTCCAACCCCTAGAACATCATTAAGATTATGTTATTGGTACTATAGTTAGGTTGGGAGTGTGTACATATTTGGATATTGCAGTCGTGTTCGTTCTGGGGTTAATAATAGGCAGCTTTGCTAACGTAATCATAGCTCGTGTACCCGTGGGAGAATCGATTGTATTTCCAGGTTCTCACTGTCCAGCCTGTGGACACTCTTTAAAAGCAATGGATCTTATTCCGTGCTTGAGTTACGTAGCTTTAGGCGGTCATTGCCGGTACTGCGGGGGGGGAATATCCCTCCGCTATCCGGCAGTTGAACTGCTGAATGGTATCATATTCGGATTATGTTACCTGGTTTTTGGATTTACCTGGCATACACTACTGGGGATGATCCTGTCTACGTTGGCTATTGTAATCTTTTTTATAGACCTTGATCACAAAATAATACCCAATAAAGTTGTTCTGGCAGGGTTGATATTGTTATTGCCGGTATTGTTTCTGGATCCCGCAAAAGGTATAGCGGATTCCCTTATAGGGATGGCGGTGCTTGGCGGATTGTTCTTTATACTATGTATGTTTGGCGGAATGGGAGGCGGAGATGTCAAACTGGGCGCTCTTCTGGGGCTGGTTCTGGGATGGAAAAGCGGACTGGTTTGTATTTTTATCGCATCATTGGTAGGATTTCTGGTTGGAATGGCACTCAGAATGAAGGGTAAATTTGAGAGAAAAGAACAGATAGCCTTCGGACCTTTTCTGGCAATCGGAGCTATGTCTTCTTTCCTCTATGGTCAGAAGTTAATTGACTGGTACATGAGTTGGTACAGGTAATAATCAATACTTTGGGAAGATAGGTCGTATGGCAACTAAAATCTGATACTGGTTAGTGGTTAATGAACCCAATAAAACTATATAAGGATATATTTCATATATATAGATTAAAAGAATAATCAGGAGGCACTTTACCATGAGGGGTGCTGAAATTGTTAGTTTATAGAACGAAAAGGGGCGAAGCAGGTTTTACTTTACTAGAGATACTGGCGGTATTCGCGATTTTAGCAATAATTATTGCGCTGGCAATGCCGACATTTTTACGGATTAGAAATCGTGCTGAACAAAGTGGGTGCGTCAAGAACCAGAAAATGTTGGAGCACACAGCTTACATATACGAAACAGCTAATCCCAACGCATTCGACTATGATGGAGGCCATGGCCCGGATATGGAGCAGTTAAAAGATTATAGTTATCTTAAGGAAACAGTTGAATGTCCAGTTACTGATACCGATACTTATAATTTTACATATGGACCCGGGTATTGCCGGGTAACTTGCTCAAACGGGTGTAAGGACGATTAAATACCATTAATGCAATAAAGGCAGATTAGGCATAACCAGATAAGAGAAG
>JBLMZW010000071.1:0-4598 GCA_050259035.1 Chitinophagales bacterium
ATGCGGGCGGCGCTTTTCTGCATCCCGAGGTCACCCGAATCGTCATGGAGCAGGCTGCGAAGAAGACGCCGGAGGCGGCGGTAAGCGTAGAATATGCTGAAGAACTGACCGGGCGGGAAAAAGAAGTATTGGGCCTGATCGGCCGGGGCTTATCTAATGCGGAGATCGCAGCCCGGTTATACATCACCGAGGGGACGGTTAAGAACCACGTCAGCAGCCTGCTGGCGAAATGCAGAGCCCGGGACCGGACCCAACTGGCGTTGCTGGCGCAAAAGAACACTCCCTGAAGATGGAAATCAATATGATTTGAATTTTATGAAGCGAACGGTATAATAGGACATAACGACGAGCTGCGAGATTATTTCTTTCAGCGAGCCGTAACCTGACAAAGTAATTGTGCTGATTCAAAAGGGTTCGTCCCGATTGTGAAGGCAAGAGTATAGTATGAAGTAAAGTAGCTTTGCTTACTATTATCCTTGTGCCTTCCGGGTACAAGGATTTTTCAGTTTCTTGGCTATACTCCTTGCCATATTTATGGCATTTAACGACAGGCCGCATGCTTCGGCACTTTACTCCTCACTTTGCTCGGGCAAAATACGCGAAATCGTCCGAAGGGAAAAAGTATGAAAGGCACGGGATTTCTTGACGGGAGGTGATTGAGATCGAAACCAGGATTGCGGCGGTAAGTATTATCGTGGAAGATCCCGACTCGGTTGACAGACTGAACAATATCCTGCACGAATACAGCAAATATATAATCGGGCGCATGGGGATTCCTTATCGGCAGCGCAATATATCCATTATCAGCCTGGTAATGGATGCTCCGAACGATGTGATCAGCGCTTTGTCAGGCAAATTGGGGATGCTGCCCAATATAAGCGCCAAAACCGTGTATTCCAAAGTATCTTCTTCTGATTAATTACTCAGCTAATTACATGATTTTATGGGGAAAGGCGGAGCGATTTATGTACAACGTTAAGTCCATGGATGCTAATGAGTTTATTGATGACGCTGAAGTCTTAACCTCGATTGATGAGGCTAAAAAACTGGCAAAAAGTAATGAAGAGATCGACCCAATTCTCGCCAAAGCCCGCGAGTATAGAGGCCTAACCCACCGGGAAGCCGCAGTTTTGCTGGAGGTAGATGACGATCAGACCCTGGAGAAGATGTATAAGATAGCCCGCGAAGTAAAGGAAAAAATCTACGGCAAGAGAATAGTCATGTTTGCCCCGTTGTACCTATCCAGCTACTGTGTAAACAATTGCAAATACTGCGGTTACCGTTGTGCCAATAAGATCGGCAGAAAACAGCTCAGTCAGGAGGAAGTGCGCGCGGAAGTCAGGGCCCTGGAGGCAATGGGGCACAAACGGCTGCTCCTGGAAGCGGGTGAGGATGATCAAAAATGTCCCATTGATTATATTTTGGATTGTATTAATACGATTTACAGCGAGAAGTTCAAAAACGGTGCCATTCGGCGGGTCAATGTGGATATCGCCGCCACTACGGCCGAAAACTATAAGAAGCTGAAGGACGCCAAAATCGGCACCTATATTCTGTTCCAGGAAACCTACCACAAACCTACCTATCTTGAAATGCACAGCGGACCCAAACGGAATTATGAATGGCATACCGAGGCCATGGATAGGGCTATGCAGGGCGGCGGGATCGATGACGTGGGAATCGGACCGCTGTACGGGCTTTATGACTATCAATACGAAACGGTGGCCCTTTTGATGCACGCCGAGCATATGGAGGCGGTCAGCGGGGTCGGTCCCCATACCATTTCGTTTCCCCGGCTGCTGCCGGCCGAAGGAATGGACTATGACTCTTTCAAGTACATCGTTAATGATCGGGACTTCAAGAAAGTGGTGGCAACCATCCGGTTGGCTGTTCCTTATACCGGAATGATTTTATCCACCAGGGAAAGCATTGAATTCCGTAAGGAACTCTTAGATATCGGTATTTCCCAGATGAGCGCCGGTTCCTGTGTCGGTGTCGGCGGATACGCGGAAAGAGAAATGGTGGACGAAGAGGGATTGGAGGAGAAGCCGCAGTTTGTCCTGGCCGACCATAGAAAACCCATCGATGTTATCAAAGGCCTGGTGAAGGACGGCTATCTGCCGAGCTACTGCACCGCCTGTTACCGGGAAGGAAGAACCGGTGACCGGTTTATGCCCTTTGCCAAGTCCGGTCAAATCAGTAACTTCTGCCTGCCCAACGCCCTGTTAACCTTCGAAGAATATATTCAGGACTATGCTGATGATGAGTTGATGGCAATGGGGCATCAGATGATTGATGATGAGATTCTGACGGTCCCCAATGAGAAACAGAGACTAAGAGCTGTTCAGTACCTCGACCGTATTCGGGGCGGGGAACGGGATCTGAGGTTCTAAGGAAAAAACATGACTTAAGATAGAAAAGAATATATCCATGGTGGGATGTGTTGGACGGCCCGTACCTTTTAATATGAAGGTACGGGCTTTTTCAATTCCTTGTCATATTAATGGCGCTTAACGAGACTCGTCGGCAAAAGCCGATCGGCCGCACGCTTTCGGTTTGTCGTTTTGCTCGGGTAAGTAAAATATTGAGAGCGCGGCCCTTGGAGCTTGCTTCCTAGGGATGCGGCCTACCCCTTGCAGGTGAGGGCGCGGGGCAAAGGGAACTGATTCAGCCGCACCTCTCTTATACTTTATTTATTATGTTCCTTGCCATATTTATGGCAAGGGCTGATGAGTAAAGTATTGAAAGGCACGGGGTTAAGGGAACTGTTTCAGCCGTACCTTTCTTACACTTTGTTGAGGAGGCTAAAAAGATGAAAAAGGGCACTATCATCAAAATCGTTTTAGGAATTGTCCTGGCAGGTTGTCTGATAGTAGGAATCTATGTTTATTCTACTATGTCCGGTATTTCCGAGATGTTTAAACTGAACGCCCAGCTGCAGGCAGAAGGGTACTATACCGGGGAATTCGAGTTTAAAATGATGGCCTGCGCCTATTACCTGGATCACGGGCAGTATATAACCGCTTTTTCCCGTTTGAATGATATCAGAAAGCAGATGGAGACTCGGGAGGGGCTGGTCAAGGTACCGAAGTTTAGCGACAAGAAGGCGGAAATGGAGTTCTACCTCAGCCTGCAGAACCCGAATACCGGCGCATTTATGGATGATTCCTACCCGGCCTTTCTTTATTATGAACCAACTGAGAATGTGATTAACCACATGGAAGAATTGGCTGATGCCACCGGGGAGCCGGTTCGCCTCCGCTATCCCATGCGGTTTATGGATCAGTTTGATACGCCGGAAAAACTTACAGCCACTCTGGATGATCTATCAACGGTCGGCTGGCTGGGCGCCAAACTGCCGAAGACGTGTTATGTGATAGCGACCCAGTTTTGCTCCTGTGAGGAATTACAGGGAGTGGGCCGCTATAAGCTGGGCCCGGGCTGGAAACAAGCGTTGCTTAAGTGGTTTTCCGATAACCAGGACCCAACCACCGGCACCTGGGGGCCGCGCGACCGGCATACCGGCAGGTTCCTTAATTCAGGCGACGTCAATGTTACTTATCGGGTTATTAAGCTGTTCGTTGATGAACAGGGGAAAGACCGCCGGGCCGATTATCCGCTGCGGTATAAAAAGGAGTTGTTCCGGACTATCCTGGGGCAGATTGCGATGCCCATGCCGACTGACGCCAGTATGGCGGAAATTCATGATTGGAATTTATCCCGCACCCAGGGGGTAAAAGCCCTGACTCATATTCTATGGCAGGAGGCGACCCCGGCCGATAAGAAGAAGGCTCAGGCCGTTATGGGGAAGCTGGTGCAAAACCGGTTCGAGAAGTTCTACCGGGCCCAAGAAGGCGGGTTCGTCTATTATCCCGATACGAAAAACGCGACTCTGGACGGCACTGGCTCGGGGATTGCCCTGCTTGAGAATGTAGGCGCACTGTCGGCGGAGAAACGGAACGCTCTCTGGGGAAACCCTGCCCAGACTACTAAGGACCTGGGGGTTAGAAGCATTTCGAGACTATCAGAGGCGGATTTAGGCTCGCTGAACGACTGTAATTCCATCCGGGTTTATCGCAGCCTGCCGCAGGACTTTAATGATGATGTTCTCTGCGCGGTCTATCCTCATGAAACGCCAGTGCTTGACGTGGTAGATTTATTGCCCCGGACCACCCGGTGGCTGGCCAATACACCCCAGTCGATGGGGAACTGGACCACCCGGGACAGCATTTATCAGGAATTAGGGGGCAGGGTATTACCCGCGGTGACCGTTTACCAGGGGGATCAGGGATTGGAAACGTTAAATAAGGTACTTAAAGATAACGGGCAATTGGTTCTGGTCGGCTTCGATACCCTCCAGGTCCCGCGCATCAGTATTACGTTTACCGCGAAATGAACTAGGCTAACCTCGGCAGGATAACGCAACCAATATATGGAATTATCATAAAAGAGAACTGGAAATAACCCACTGGGAACTCCGGGAACCCAACTGGGTTCGCCGGGCTCCAGCCCGGCAACCAGGCGAAGTCCTGGCGAACCCGAATCAAGAGGCAGACGTGAAAAATGATGAGAACCCAACTTGGTACGCCGGGCTCCAG
>JBLMZW010000072.1:0-8379 GCA_050259035.1 Chitinophagales bacterium
GATTATAAGGTATCGCTGGTGTCTTCGGGATTAGAGGCTGTGAGCGAAGTAGATGAAAGTTACGATTTGGTGGTTCTGGATTGGAAAATGCCCGGAATTGACGGCCTGGAAACCTGGATAAGAATCAAAGAGAAGCTGGGAAAAAACGTTCCCAAAGCTATTATGGTTACTTCATACCAGAAAAGTGAAATAACTGACCAGGCGACCCAGGAAGGTTTTGAAAAAATATTATCAAAACCCATCACTCAGTCTATGTTATTCGATGCTATACTGGATCTTTTCGGGGAAGAAATTACTCGCAACAACACTACTCATGAACAGGATGTTATATCCGGCCTTGATGAAGTTAGAGGGGCACGAATACTGGTTGCTGAAGATAATCAAATTAACCAACAGGTAGTCAGAGAAATCCTTGAAAACGAAGGTTTTTGGGTGGACATTGCTGAAAATGGGCAAATTGCAGTGGAAATGGTAATGGAAAAGAGTTTTGACGTAGTATTGATGGATCTTCAGATGCCGGTTCTTGACGGCTATCAGGCCACTAAGATTATCCGATCAAAGAATCAGTCAGACTTGCCTATTATTGCCTTAAGTGCTGATGCAATGGAGGGTACAAGATCAAGGGTCGAAGAGGCGGGGATGAGTGATTACATTACCAAGCCCATTATACTTAAAGACCTTTTTGAAGTACTGGTTAAATGGATAACTCCCGGTACACGTGATATCTACGACGGGAGGAACGAACCATCGGACGAATCCTTGCGACTATCTCTTAATTTAAAATCTTTCGACGTTGAAGCGGCTTTATTAAGGATCGGCGGCAATCAGAATCTTTATGTTGATATATTGAAAAAATTTGCTGCCAACTACGGTAATTTTACAAGGGAAATCAATGAACTGCTTCTCTCAGGCGATATCCCCACAGTTGAAAGACATATGCACACCCTAAAAGGGGTGGCAGGTAATATAGGTGCCAAAGACCTTCAATATATCGTGCAAGTTCTGGAAGCTAAGTTCAAATCCGGCGAGGATATTTTAAAACTTGAAGCAATGAAGGTGCTAGAGGAGAAGCTTACAATTTCGATACAGGAGATAGCCTGCCTTAATGCCCGTGAAGAAGAGCCTGTTGAAATCAATTTAAGTGTTGAAGAACTTTTACAAAATCTTGAGGATTTAAAGGTATTAATTGACGACTATGACATAAGAGCCGAAGAAAAAATGAAGGAGGTGAAGGCGACTCTTACCAATATGGGGTATTCGAATCAAACCAAAGATATGGAGTATGCAATCAAAAACTATGACATTGACCAGGCATGCACCATCTGCACCCTGCTAATTAATGAATTGCACGATAGGAGGTAGGTTTTTTTGGTTCATAGTGTACTGATTGTCGATGATACTCCAGAAAACATAGATGTGTTAAGGGGCATTCTCGGAGATGAATATAACATAAAAGTGGCAATTAACGGTCAGATGGCTTTGAAGGCGGCTGAAAAGACCCTGCCTGATATTATACTGCTTGATGTCATGATGCCCGATATGGATGGTTATGAAGTATGTGCCAGACTTAAAGCCAACCCTATTACGCACAACATTCCGGTTATATTTGTTACTGCCAGAGGTGACGAGGTGGATGAAGCCAAAGGCTTCGAAGTCGGAGCTGTCGATTATGTTACCAAACCTATCAGTTCTATCATTGTAAAAGCAAGACTAAGAACCCAGCTGGCGCTTAAGGACCAGAATGCTGAACTGGAACGTCAAGTGACCAGCAAAACGAAGCAAATATATGAAACCCAGCTTGAGATTATTAGAAGATTGGGCATCGCCTCAGAATATAGAGATTACGAAACCGGTATGCATATTGAGAGAATGAGCCAATATACCTACCTTATTGCCAAAGCTTATGGATTAGGCGAAATGCAGGCCAAACTTGTTTTCGAAGCTGCACCGATGCATGATGTCGGTAAAATCGGAATACCAGAATCGATTTTATTAAAACCAGGTAAACTTACTGATGAAGAATTCGCAATCATGAAAAAACATTGTAGGATTGGAGCAGAAATTATTGGGGAGCATAAGGTCGAGTTATTAAAAACCGCTAGAATAATTGCCTTACAACACCATGAGAAGTGGAATGGAACGGGTTATCCCGAGGGATTGTCGGGCGATGATATACATTTATATGCCAGGATAGCCGCTGTTTCAGATGTTTTCGACGCACTGTCAAGCAAAAGACCATACAAAGAGGCCTGGAGCAGCGAAAAGACAATAGAGCTTATAAAAAGTGAAAGCGGAAAGCATTTTGATCCTTTGGTTGTCGAGGCATTCTTTAAGTGTCTTGATGATATTCTGGCAGTCAAAGAAGTGCATAGTGATGAGAGTCCATTAATAGAAAGGATTAGCTAGTAATCTTATTTATTAAGACTGATTATAAAGCCGCTCCCAAGGAGCGGCTTTATACATTTTAAGCAACAACCAACCATTTCAGCGTAATAAAAGCGCAAATTAACCGGTAAAACGATCTTCTTTGCCCGTATACCTGTCAGCAGTCTTTTAAAACCCCAAGAAATAGATAGCCACAGGTAAGAGATAACTCATCACCTATGGCCGTTACAATTAATTTTGAGCCAGGATCCTGCCAGTAACTATGCCATCAGCATCTCTTGATATATGGACGGCACTTTGTTCTTTGCCTTCGCCCGATACCCAGATGATTTTTGACCCCGTTTCTCCTTTCTTGAAATAAGAATCTACGTCAAAAGAACCACTATAACCTTCATATTCGTAGCAAGCCATACCGTATTTATCATAAGTAACTTGTTTAATTGACTCAGGTATTGCAGCGGCATCGGCAAATACTTTTTCGTAATCAATGTCTTTTTCTTTACCAGCTGTGGTATCAGACGCAGGTTTTAATAATTCCTGCAAATATTTATCCGCTTTGCTATGATCGGCCTTTTTTGCGCTAAGCGGTAAATCAAACAGGGCGTTAGCTCCGCTATAATCCGGATTGGGACTGACTAAACCGGTTTCTTCGTCATAGTTAAAAGCATGAATATCATAAAAGGAACTGGTACTGATGCAAAGATATAGCCCTCTATCGGCAAACATTTCAATTCCGTCGCATTCTATCAATCGGTACATGATACCATCGATTACACATTCGCTATATCCGCCATTCATGGAAGCGATATTAACCTGCCACGGCTTTTGGCCTTTAATTAAAGGCGAGATGAAAAACGGATCTTTGCCATATTCACTATCCCTGGTATTCGGCATTTTACTGCCATCCTCTTTTTCTATTGAAACTACGGCATAGGTTCTATCGGCACGTATATCCTGGGAGGAGTCTCCGAAGTCACTTAAACCCTTTCCTGAAACAATTCCCAGCAAGGTGAAAACATATCCGCCGGAAGCTACTGATTTATTGACTTCAATTGCATCTTTGTCTTCAAATGCCTGGGCCAGAATTTTATTGCCGAAGTGTTCGGCAACCTGTTTAGAACTTAAAAGATACCAGGCTGCATAGGTCGTTATTGACATTACCACAATAATGGCAGCAGCAACCAAGGCCACGGCTGCCTTCCTACTATAAGTTGGTTTCATGCTTCTTCTCTCCTTGAATTGGTTTATGATGCTTCGGTTTAATTCGTCACCGGGCTCAACTGTTGCGGATAAAGCCTGCTTTAATAGTTGATCCAGCTGTTCTGAACTTTTCATAATTCACTGACCTCCAACTCCAGAATACTCTTTAAGGCTTTTCGGGCTTTGTAAAGCCTGCTCTTCACCGTTCCCAGTGGGATTTTCAGTGATCGGGCTATCTCTTCGTTGGACATTTCAGCCGTATAGTACATGTACAATGGTATTCTTAATTTATCGTCCAGCGTATCAGCCGCATTCTGTATCGTTGCGCGAAGTTCATTGGATATAACCATATCCTCCGGGGTTGTCTGATCTTTAGGTATGTAATTAACATTCTCTCTATGTTCCAATATTGGCGCTAATTTTTGCCGCCGGGCATACTTGCGGCGATTGTTTTTCCACAGCCCTATGGCAACGGCAATAAGCAACCCCTTGGGATTATTATCTTTATCAATTTTGTGACGCAACTCTACAGCCTTAAGAAATGTTTCCTGATATAAGTCGTCTGCATCGGTCTGGTTTTTTGTAAGCCGGTAGCAAAAACCATAAATAGCTTTACCATGCAGCATAATAAGGTCGCTTAACTCCGTAACTTCCACATAAACGCCCCCTTAAGAATAATTATAAACCTCCTTTCTGAACGGCCATTCATCTATGTAATTGTCGCGGCAGAAGAAAAGGTTCATTTTTATTCGAGCATTATACCTTGGGTCAAAAAAACAAATGACTGCAGAACCCTCAGGATGTAAAATATTCCAAAGAAGACAATCTGGAGGGATAAAGGTGCGGAAAGGTTATTACATCCTGCTAGTACTACTTTTCCTGTGTATGTTTTTCGCTGGAACAGCTTTAGCCACGGAGGCCAAGCCACCTAATACATGCATCAAATGGGTGGATTTACATACCAGCAACGAATCTGAGAGCCTCAACTCGGTAGCCTATGGCAATAACCGTTTCGTTGCGGTGGGCAATAACGGTACTATCCGAATTTCCGACGATGGTCTTAGCTGGAAAAGTATAGCCTGGTCTGATACTACCACCTATAAAGGGGTTATTTATAACGGCAAGTGCTTTGTAGCGGTGGGAGACTTCACAATTATTCGGTCCATTGACGGAATTAAATGGAACAAAGTGCTGGTAGTAGACAAAGATAGAGAGGGCCTTTACAGATCTGACGGTTTTGCGAGCCTGGTTTGGAATGGAAAGACGTTTCTTGCCGGTGGGGATAGCCTTTTTTATAGCTCCCCTAATGGAATCGAATGGGATAAAGTGCAATCCGATGATATAGCCAGCATCGATTCCCCGATTATTGTAAACAGCATCGCTTTCTCGAAGGATAAAACTATAGCCGCAGGTTTTGTTGACCTGGAGGTAGCCGGTATTCCTTTAATTCTGACTGGTCAAGACCGCACCTGGACCAAGACCGAAGACGAAAACCTGCCAACTAATCTCGTATATTATACCGGGAAGCACTTTGTTTTATGGGGGCGGGATTCTGTCTATTCATCCACAGATGGAGTCAAATGGTCCCTAAATCAAGAAAATCCGGCTATTGGACTAGCGTGGGTTAAAAACATCGCCGGCATTATGTACGGAAGTGATGGAAAGAAACTGTTCACATCCCAGGACGGTTTTAGTTGGAAAGAATCTAATCTTCCCAACGTAGGAGCTTCTTTAAACGACGTCGCAGCGAATGGCAAGGGGACCCTGGTCACGGTAGGAGATAACGGAGAAATTCATTTATTTGACTCCCCAAAAGGCTGGCGCGCTATCGATACCGGTCTTGTCTACACCATCAACGGTGCAGCAACAAATGATAAAGTGTTAGTAACAGTGGGCAATGCAGGGCAGATACGTGTCACAACGGACGGAAACAAATGGGATGTCATTAAAGGGGTTGCGGACAAGGATTTATACTGTGTCGCTTACCTGGAAAAGCGTTTCATTGCTGGTGGGGCCGATGGATTAGTCTTGATTTCGGCCGACGGTTACACCTGGCATAAAGCAGGTACGGATTCTCAATGGGGTATACGGTCTATTGCTTATGGGAATGGCCGGTTTGTGGCGGGCGGTGATCATGTCTCATTTCTAGTTTCCGAAGATGCTGAACATTGGCGCAAAGTAAATGAAGATAAGTATGACAGTGATAATGTTCAAAGTATTGTCTTTAACGGCAAATTGTTCATAGCTGCTACTATCAATAGAACCTATACCTCAGAGGATGGAATCACATGGAAAACCATTGGTGATGGTTGCGATTTTCTCTTATTTGATGGCAAACAAGTATTGAGTGATGATGGCTATTCAGGAATAAGGTCGACCAACGATGGTTCTATCTGGACCACCATTTGCGATTCGGACCTTGCCGATCCTCCTTTGGAAGCAAGTGCCTTTACATACATCGATGGTTTGTATATAAGTGCATCTAACAACATAATGATTTCATCCGATGCTGTATTATGGTCACTAACTACTGACCGGGCAAATCCCAACGCAGTACTGGCCACAACTAAGTTCAAAGACTCGTTCTATGCTTTTGGGGAGCGGGGCCTTTACCTGAGAGGTGATTTAATTTCGCTTCCTGCACCGGCAGGAATAGACTATTATTGGGATATTGATCACAAGTTATATTCAGCAAATGGGACGCTTAGACGTCAAACTGACGGGACGCCTATACCCGAACAGGAATCAATAATAAATAATAACATTTTATTCATGTCGGCCGAAAGCATTGCCGCATTTATCGAAGGAAAAGTTGACAGCGCTGAAGGGAAGGCAGTAATAACTAAGAACAATCGCCAAATGACCTTCCGCAGTGGAAGTAAAAGTGTAACTATAGACAATGTTTCGTATCCTCTGCCTGCTCCATGTTTTATTTCGGGGAATAAACTGATGTTACCAGCCATATTTACTTTTAACCGCGCAGGCATCACTGCCGATTATGACGGTGCGGCCAAACTCTTGACCTTATCTTATAAGACCAATGCCGATGCCAGCCCACAGCAATGGACGGCCATCAATTTTACCGGAAACATTGTGTTCAGCCTGGCTTGGAATGGGGAAACATACGCGGCCTATGTAAATGATAATAGTACCTTCTATATCGCCACTTCATTTGATGGTGTGCATTGGATAAATGCCAAAGACGTAGGTAATGTTCAAGATGCTAAACTACTCGTTATCGGCAAAAGGATTTTTCTCATTGGTACTAAATGCGAGCCCGGGCATAAAGATGAAATGATCTGCTGGTACTCAGATGATTTAAAGACATGGAATAAGAACCCTGATGATCAGCCGCCTCCATTAGCTTACGAATTTGCTTATAACGGAAAAACCGTACTAACTATGGGGGAAGATAATATTTACAGAACAACCGATGGCTTGACTTGGACAAAAACTGCGACCCTTCCTGAATCCTGCGGCATTCGCTGGACTGGAGAAAGCTTTTTAGTATCTTGTTCTAAGGGAATTTATCAGTCAAAGGACGGTATCTCTTGGGAGATCCTTTCCAATGGAATAAGTTCTGGGGAAACTGATATATTGAATGAAACTTATTTTGGAGTTATTGATGGTTCAATTAGAATTAAAAATAACAACGGCAAATGGATAGAATCCTTTTCAATGCCTTGCTGTTATCTACAACTTGCGGGAAAGACTGACAAATATATGTTGGCAGCTACTTCTACTGACTCTGAAGATCAGGTGCAACTATATAAAACTGCGGATGGTTCTAAATGGTCTCACATCATAGCCCCACCAATTGGCCAGATAAATTGTATGTTGTGGGATGGCAAAAGGGTATTTGTTGGAGGTTACGACGGTCTTTATGCCGCGGAAATCAAGTGAAGTAAAAATCCTATGGAAAGGAGGAAGTCAAAGGTATGATAGTCTTCAACTCAAAAAACAGTAATTCCGGCGGTGCGGAAGGGTTAGTATCTTATATGCTGATTGGTAAAAACAATGCCGGGGTTAAAGCTATCTCAATTCAATACTCGGAAGTACAAGTAGGGAAAGAACAACCCCTACATAAACATGAGCCAGAGCAGTGTTATTTTATAATTGAGGGAACCGGCCTTATGACTATCGATAATGAAGAACGTCAGGTATTTAAGGGGGATGCTATATATATACCGTCCAATGCTGTGCACGGTATCAAGAATAACGGGGAGATTTTAATGACATATTTAACGGTAAATGCACCTTCTTTTGGATTAGAATATGAATCTTCTTTATGGCCTAAGGTTCCGTAAATTATATTGGGAGAAAAGAAAATAGTTAATTCCGAAAGTGATTAAGCATTAGAGACAATATTTGTAAACCGCATTCCGCTACAATTGACGGTAAGACTGACCTAAAATACAATGGAAAGAAAGGAATGAGGTGTAGCCATGTTAGTAGTCACTACGGAAAATATTAAGGGTTACACGGTCAAAGAGGTCAAGGGACAGGTCTTTGGCGTTGTTGTGCGCAGCCGCGGACTGGGCGGAAACATTATTGCAGGCTTACGCAGTATAGTAGGCGGAGAGATCCACGAGTACACTTCTTTACTTGAAGATGCTCGTAAACAGGCTATCGATAGAATGGTTAAGAATGCCCAGGCTATGGGGGCTAATGCGGTTGTCATGATGCGTTTCGATTCCGGTGAAATCGGTCAGACCATGAGCTAGATTGTATCTTATGGAACCGCTGTCATAGCCGAAAAAGATAGCTAGTTCAATATGGATGGAGGGCAGAACA
>JBLMZW010000073.1:0-4750 GCA_050259035.1 Chitinophagales bacterium
CCGGGCTAAATCAAGTCTCTCCATATCCAAAGACATATTTTCACTGCTCGCTTTAGAGAGGTCGAATAAATCCTGGATAAGATTGTTCAGACGATCGGATTTCTGCGCGAGAATCTGAACATAGTCCTTCACCTGATCAGATAGGTTATCCTCCCGATTAAGCAAATCGACATAACTGATAATTGAAGTCAGGGGAGTTTTTAAATCATGTGACACGTTGGTTATTAACTCCATCTTCATGCGTTCCGACCTGATTCTCTCCGCAACCGCAATACTCATCCCTTCTTGGACAGAATTAAGGTTTTGTGCTGCTGCGTACATATCGGCATCTGGATTAAGATTTAGTCTGGTAGTCATGTCTCCATTTTTCATTATTTCAATCTGGTCGGTCAGTTTTCCGTAGTCCTGGATGGTCCGGTTGAATCGCCGCAGATATCGATAGATAAGGTAGACTCCGAAAATCGCAATCAAAAACGCCACGAAAAAGCCCCCGTCACCGCCATTAAGTAAGATAACGACAGATATTGGCGCCAGTATAGCTTCAGCGGCCACCAGCAGATATGCTCGCATTAACAGGTTTTTTTGCCAGGGATACATATTCTCGATTTTGCGATACCGTTTAAACAACCAATTAATTAGGTTATTTGTGAAAAACCGTTTGCGATTATGTATCAAATCAATAAGCATTAAATAAAACCACCAACAGGGGATAAGAAGGAACCAACCATAAAAATCAAACTGGTTTCCTGAGTCTGCTACCCTTACTGAAAGAGTCAAAACCATGACCGATATAATTAACTTCAATTCAAGCAAAAGACTGCCTGACCAGGATGATAATCTCCGTTCAAAGTAGCGTTTCTCCTGGCGTTTTAAAAAAGCATAAATAAGAAGAAGAAGCGCAAGTACTGCGAAACCCACACAAATGCCGCCAATCACGGGAAGCATTTGTTGGTCCCAATAGTACGTAGACTGTTCATAAGGGTTTTTCTCCAGGTTGTCTTTAACCGCCAGAAAGACTCTGGTTCCGGACATCTCAGCGTCAGAATACCAAAACATTTTTGAGGGGTTTATGAGTCTTCGATACCCGCTGTCCAGCCTTCTAGTATCAACTGTTTGTCCGTGATCTACTACCCAAACCTTGTTTCCGTCAAAATACCAGAAGTATTCATAACCGACGGGCGAAACCGGCATACCGTTCATGGTAAAAGATAGGCCGCCCTTCATATTAGTAATTACCTGGTTCTTTGCCGCTAGAAATTTAACGTTTTCTCCTTCTCGATCCAAAGGATACACGTCAGTTTCCTGGCCTATTTCAGGCATTCTTTGAACCCGGTCGAAGAGTTCCTCGAAATAGTTTGCCGTCTGTTCTTTAAACATCATGCTGTTTTTGTAGCTTTGAAAAGGAGCCTTTAAGATGGAATAATCCCCGTCTGCCCATACTACCGCTGATACGCACGCTATAAACAGGGTGAATAATATGCTGACAGCAGCGAAAAAACTGAGCCAGGCCGCAAATGGTCTAGATTTTTTCGATTTTGTATCCAAGTCCCCATACCACCTTCAAGTATTTTGGCTCTCTAGGGTTAATCTCGATCTTTTCTCGGATGTGGCGGATATGTACCATAACCGTGTTTTCTACTCCATAGGCGGCCTCTCCCCACACTCTTTCGTAGATCTCCTCGGCGGGGAAAATACGACCGGGACTGCGCATTAAGAGTTCAATTATTCGTGTTTCGGTGGCAGTTAATTTTACGGGCTCACCATCCAGGGTTAAGGTGTGGCTTTCCAAGTCAAAACACAGGCCCCCTGATTTTAGGAGACTTGCCTTGACCGACCCGTTAACATCACCCAGAGTGAGGTAGCGTCTGAGTTGTGATCTAACCCGGGCCATTAATTCCATGCTGTTAAACGGCTTGGTGACATAGTCATCGGCTCCCATGGACAATCCCAACACCTTATCGGTGTCCTCGGATTTGGCTGACAGGATGATAATCGGTATGTTTTTTTCTTCCCGTATCTTCATGGTAGCCGATAATCCATCCAGTTTTGGCATCATCACATCGAGAATTATTAAATGTACATTCTGGCTGCTTATGACATCCAGTGCCTGCAACCCATCGTAAGCGGCTAACACCTCGTAACCTTCGTTCCTAAGGTTAATGGCAATCGCATTGACTATCTCCCGGTCGTCGTCCACAACCATAATCCTTTGTTTATCCAGGTTCACCACCGCCTTATTTGAGACTAACCCCAGAGCCATGACTATAGAGTATTAGTTCTAGCTAAAGAAAAAGCTAATGTATTTCTTAAAAATTTCTTACATGTTTTTGGAGTTAATAAAAAAGAATTCTGCAACCCATCTTCTCTACCCTTTACCTGGCAGGATTCTACAGAAATTAGTTGAACATAATGGACAAGATTAGACAATTCATTTGGAGGGATAATTTTGACTTTACCATTAGAAGGAATAAAGGTATTAGACCTTACACGGGCTATGGCCGGGCCCTTTTGTACGCAGATTCTGGCCGATTTTGGAGCGGAAGTGATTAAAATTGAGGAACCCAACGGGGGAGATACCGGCCGAAGTCTGTATCCTGTCATTGCCGGCCAGGGTACCTCCTTCTGGGCTCTTAACCGGAATAAAAGAAGTGCCGCACTTGACTTGCGGTCCGATGAGGGTAAAGATGCTTTCAAAAGTCTGGTGGCAGTTAGTGATGTGGTAGTCGATCCCTTCCGGCCAGGTTCGCTGGATAAACTGGGTCTGGGGTACCGTGAATTGTCACGAATAAACCCACGCGTCATTGTTTGCTCTTTATCCGCCTTTGGTCAAACCGGTCCTATAGCCAAGGAAGGCGGGCACGATATCAATATTCTTAGCCTGGCCGGTGCCCTGGGGTTAAATGGAACAGCAGGGGAAGCTCCCGCCCTGCCGCCCTTTCCCATAGCCGGATTCAGTGGGGCTTTATATGCTGTAATTGCTATTCTACTGGCTCTGCAGGCCCGGGCTAAAACCGGGCGGGGACAGCACTGCGATGTTTCTATGCTCGATGGAGCCATCAGCTTAATGGCCGGCGTCTTGGGTGATTGGGCCGGGACGGGTGGTATACAGGGCCAGGGAATGATCTCCGGACAATTCGCCTGTTATAACACTTATCGCACCTGTGATGACAGACATATTGCAGTCGGTCATATAGAAACGAAATTTTGGCTGGCCCTTTTGGAGAAGATCGGCTGTCCTGAGCTAGTCAATTGGCAGTGGGACCCTGCTAAACAGACCGAATTGAAAGCCATCATTCAGGAGCAGATTGGCAAAAAAACACTGGAGGAGTGGCTGGAGATTCTGGGGGACATCCCTTGTGTCAACCCGGTGCTGGACCTTGATGAGGTGTGTAAACACCCTCAGATTAAGGACCGGGAAATGATTTATGAACTAAAGGACTTTCAGCAATCGGGAACGTCAATGTATTTAACCGGGATTCCGATCAAGCTGTCCGCTACCCCTGGACACACCAGGTTTAAATTCCCCGGGCTGGGGGAGCATACGGAGGAAGTCTTAGAGGAGGCCCGGCTGGCGAAGCGTGTGGTGCAATTAAGACCTAAACAGTAAGAGAGCTATCTTTAGGAATTCATTGATTTGAACTTATCTATAGTCTTATTATAGGAAGGAAAATGATGAATGACTTCCGTATATAATCCTTAAGGGAAAAGTCTTTGGGTAGCAAAGGAGGCTGTACATAATCATGAAAACCTGGGGGTCGCGGCTACTTTATATACTAGTTATAGGAGTTATTTTATGGCTTACCCCTTCGCCTGAAGCCGCCAACGCGGCCTATTTAGAAAATATCTCACAGGAAATTACCCAGCCCGACGGCACTATTCTGAATTGTTATGCCAGCGGGGACGAGTTTTTTAATTACCTTCATGACAGCGAAGGAAATATAATCATACAGGACCCAATCAGCGGATACTGGGTCTATGCCTCCAACACCGACGGTGAGCCGGTTCCTTCCTCTATAGTCGCCGGAAGTAATCCCCCAGAGTCCGCAGTCACCATTAAAGATATAAGTGCCTATGCCAGCGGCCAGCGGCAGAGGGCGGCCGACCAGCAAGATTCTCACCGGGCACTTACACAAAACGGCGCCAACAGCAATAGCTATCCCACCAGCGGGACCATAAACAATATTGTTGTTCTTATTCGCTTTCAAGGAGAAGATGAATTTGTATCTGAGGATTTAGCCAACACCTACGAAGAAATGTTTAACGCTCAGAACCCCAAGGCTTCGCTTAAGAGCTATTTTAAAGAAGCCTCCTATAACCAGTTGACCATTAACAGCACTTTTTATCCTCATTTAGAAAACAAATTGGTGTCCTATCAGGATTTCCAAACCCGTGGCTATTACCAGCCCTATAACGAAGGAGCCAACTCGATCGGTTATACGGGAGATGGCGATGGACCTGATGCGATGGGGCGTGAAGCCGAGTTGTTACGGAATGTGGTCAATGCGGTTAGAAATCAAGTTCCCCTTGGAACTAATTTGGATAATAACAACGATGGTAGGGTGGACAATATTTGCTTCATCATCTCTGGATCGGCAGGGGGATGGAACGATTTACTCTGGCCGCACCGCAGCGTACTTGGCGGTGTATTTATTAACAATAAGGAAGTTGAAAACTATAACTTTCAGTTGGCATCCAATACCGGGGTGGGAGTTCTAAGCCACGAAATGTTTCATTCTTTAGGAGCCCCTGA
>JBLMZW010000074.1:0-10840 GCA_050259035.1 Chitinophagales bacterium
TGAGACGGATAATTAAATATACAACCCTTCTATGTTGATACTGGGGGGAGCGCCTGGATCCCTGGGTCAGGTATTTTATGCTGACATATTGTTTTCCCTTTACCCATAAAAGAAATAAATAATTCTCAATTTGTAATTCGCGAATTGCAAATTAATACTAATTTGTAGAATAGTATCATGCCCAAATTTTAGACATTTTTGAGCATGAGAATCTGCTTGTGCCCGGTTTTAACATTCTTTTGTGCATGATATCCGGCATTTCATAGGTTTTCAATCCCAAAAAAGCTCAGAATTTGGGATTGAAAATTGTTTCAATCCCAAAAAAGTTCAAAATTTGGGATTGAAAGTGTTTTTGTAAAGATTGGGATATGCAGTTATTAAAGAAGGACTCTATGCGTTTTAAAACAGAAAAACCGCCCTTGTAAGGCGGTTTTTATTTCAGAGCTGGTGGAGGGACTTGAACCCCCGACCAGCTGATTACAAATAAACCGGCTTTATTCGATTTTATTCCGAAACTCCAACATTTATCGCTTTTGTACAGGCATATGTACAGTAAGCTTTAGGAAATCGTACTTCCTTTATTTACATCAAAGATAAGGAATTATCTAATCAAAAACACTCTTCACTATATCGCTCGCAATATCATAAGGTGGTAGGAATATTTATTTCATCAAAATAGCAGATGAGCTTAACTACTGTTTTGTAAAACAACAAAATTTCCATAACTTGCATTACCGGATTTCTATTTTATAGAGATAAAGGAAAAATTTACTATGAATATCTCAGGCCAATTATCAGTTTTTTACTGAACATCACTATAACTTATCTGTCTCGCTCAGCATAATTTATTCATTATTTATAAAAAGGAATGCCATGAAGAAAGCTTTAGTTGTGGGTATTAATGATTATTCTTTTGCTCCTTTAAATGGTTGTGTAACTGACGCAAAAAAAATGCATAAGTTACTTGAAAGAAACGAGGATGGAACAAAGAATATTGATTGCAAGCTACTGACTTCACCAACTGAGAAAATAACAAAAGCGGTTTTAAGTGAAGCTATTGAAGACCTGTTTAAAGACCCGGTGGACCTAGCGGTTTTCTACTTCTCAGGTCACGGGGCGGTTACAAATTATGGCGGTTTTTTAGTAACCCAAGATGCTAAAAAGTATAGCGAAGGTTATTCAATGAGAGACTTAATTGAATTAGCAAATGGGTCAAAGGTAAAAGAAGTAGTTTTAATAATTGATTGTTGCTATGCTGGAATGCTTGGAGAAATTCCTTCACAAAAAGACCATGTCGTACTCAAAGAGGGGGTATCCATTTTATCTGCGTGCAGTTCCAACCAAACTTCTATGGAAAAGAATGGCGAAGGTGTATTTACTTCACTTATAACTGATGCCCTAAATGGTGGAGGAAGTGATATTCTTGGAAAAATCACAATTGCATCCGTATATGCCTATGTTGATCAGGCGTTAGGTGCTTGGGATCAGAGACCATTATTTAAATCACATGTTTCTCGGTTATTCCCGGTTAGACAGTGCAAACCTGAAATTGATATTGACATACTAAGACAACTTCCTATTTATTTCCCGGATCAAGATTTTGAATATCCATTAGATCCATCTTATGAGCCTGATGCTGATCCCGCCTGCCCAGAACATGAAAACATTTTTAGCCAATTGCAAAAGTGCAGAGCTTCAAGGTTAGTAGTCCCCATTGGTGAAGAGCACATGTACTATGCGGCCATGAATAATAAATCATGTAAATTAACTGCGCTTGGTAAGTACTATTGGAAATTAGCAAAAGACGGTAGAATATGAAAGTCGGTATAACAGGCCATCAAGACTTAATAGATGATGATCACCAGACTTGGGTAAAAGTTTCATTAAAAGAAACAATTGAAAAATTACGTCCTGAAATGGGACTTACTTGTTTAGCGAAGGGTGCAGATCAAATCTTTGCTAATCTGATTCTCGTTTATAGGATTCAATTACTTAGTATAATACCATGCGAAAATTATGATACGACGTTTGATGAACATCATTTAACCCAATATTTGGATTTATTAAAAAAATCAAACATCGTTTATAAAATGCCGTTTCAATTTCCAAGTCAGGAAGCCTTCTATGAAGCTGGTAAAGAATTAGTGAATCGTGTCGATATTCTAATAGCTGTATGGAATGGGATGAAATCACAGGGTTTAGGTGGTACCGCGGATATTGTACATTATGCAATTGAAAAAGATAAAAGGATTATACATTTGAATCTTTTAAATAAAACAGTTATTCAAATTAATTAGGAGTTATTATGGCAAACAAACGTATCTTTATAAGTTTTGCGATTGAAGATGTTCTCTATCGTGATTTCTTGAAAGGACAGGCTCGGAACGAAAAAAGCCCTTTTGAATTTACTGATATGTCCGCGAAAGAAGCATGGGATGAAAAATGGAAGACTAATTGTAGAATAAGAATTAAAGGTTGCGATGGTGTAATAGCTCTGCTGAGCAAAAATACGGCAAAAGCTGATGGAGAAAAATGGGAAATGAACTGTGCTAATGAGGAGAAAATACCAATGATAGGAGTTCATATTCATAAAGATGATAAAGGAGCTATTCCTAGTGAATTGTCTGGGAAAAAAGTAATAGAATGGAGCTGGGAAGGGATTAAAAAGTTTATAGATAGTCTTTAAACTTATGAAGGCTTTCTTAGATAAATAGGAAAGCCTTCAATTTTACTCATAAATTATTTAATGAGCATCAGCGTTTTGTACTGATTTAAGATTATATAATAAATCTAAAGCATGTTTTGATTTGTCACTATTGTATTCCTTGTTCCATGCGATTATATCGCTGGCGTTTAGGTCAGTTAAATGATTCGTCATTACATTGTAGTTGAATACCATATCGAATCCACGGGATTCTTCATCCAAAGCTTTCTTAATCATCCCCCTGTGTGTATCAGGAGTTTTTTGCCTAATCAGTTGTGTGGTGGCTATTTCAAAGTATAGCCAAGGCGAACTGGTTTCTCCTCCTTGAATAATAGATGAAGGCTTAATAGAGTTTGGTGTGTTTAAGAAGAATAAGCACTCACATTTATCGATCATTTTTGTTATAGCAGCAGATAGCATCATGTGGACATGACTTGTAGAAAGGTTTCGCTTAGGATAGCTATAAGTTTCTCCTCCCGGGAACAAGCAATATTTATCATCAATTGCTTTTAGCAGATCATCAGCATATCCCCATACGCACGAATCCACAAAACAGGTGATATCAAATTCAACTTTCAAATAGCCTGCTAATGCAATTGCTATTTCTTTATCTTGATGCGAATGCGAAATAAAAACATCAGCATCAAATTCGGGAAACCAATCTTCTTGCATTTTTGTAGCATCAATAATACCATCGGGATGCGTAAAATTCTCAAGAGCTTTTTTTGTTTTTGTAAGGTGAGACGCGTAAAATGTGTTACCAGTTTTATGGTAATTATCGACCCATATTTGCTGGGGTTGTAAAAGAAGATCAAATCCTCGGAACATAAAATAGACCCTCCGTAAGTTATTATGCTAGTCTTTTTAGGGGTACAAGTTAAGAACTCTGAAATTCATTATCAATAAAGAATCGATGTTTATCCGAAGTGAATAAATCAACTAATAACCAGGACCAGAAACAATGTCTTAACCCTGGTAATAAAATTAAGGCTTTCGGAGGACAATAGATTGAATATTATTAACTATCTCACTAAATACAATATCTCTTTCATCTACAGTATGCAATATTTTGCATAATTCCTTTATAAGAAGTATTTCTTTTACTTTATGTTCTGTTTCAGCATCTCCTGAATCAAGTAATGTATGATGGTTTGGACAAAGCCTAATGATGTTATATCTCTCCCGGCTTCCGCCTTTGCTGTGGGCGATCCAATGGGCGTTTTCAGTGGGTAATTTGGGATCGCGGCAGATGGCGCAGGATCTATCTGGCGCGTCCGGTTTTTCATTGGCAAGGTTGGAAATAACTCGAAGAGTAAGTCCCAGGCGTTCAATCCAGCTGCGGCGTTTTGACCTATATCCGTGACCGAATATGAGCTGTCTTTGAACTCCCCACCGCTGCGCAATACGTTTCTGTCCCCAGCCGCGTTTTACATAGTATTCGTTAAAGTCCTCTTCGAGGCTGCGGCCAAGACGCTTTTCAATCTCAAGCATCCTTGGCGTTTTCTGATTAAGCGGTATCGCATTAAACTGGCCATTTGGTTTTCTTTCCATTTTGATCTCCTTTTACTATTGGGTTTATTATCTATTTGTGAGGCGTTCTAATATTTATGTTGCGAATAAAAGAAGCGTGGCCGTATTGACCACGCGTTTAAGGTACTTACCACTGAACCCACAGACATTTGAGCGAGTGTCTGTATTTTAAGCGATATTGAGCGAGAAAATCTATTTAGTATATATTATTTATACGGTAATATGCATTTATTCGAGGAAGCCCAGGTGGATTGCGGCTTTGGCCGGAATTGCTAGAGCGACGTAAAACTGCATCATAAATTCAATAATACTTCAAATCATGGAAGCCGTATATAGCGGCAGCGAAAAGACTTCTAAGTGAATGGTGTTTCAGTTTTAAAACGTTACCGTGAATATGCTAATTCGCCTGAATGGTGCGGAGCGCCAGTTAGCAAGGAAAGATAGTATAGCAGTCTGAGTCGATAAAACTAGTTATGTACAATATCGATTAGTTGTTCATATCACGGATCGCAGGTCAGGGCAATTAGTCCTGATTCTGTGAATCGCGAATTAATCCTGCAAGGGAGAGATCTTCGTCCAGCTCCGGCCAATGTATTCCGGTCCCGCTCCCGATAAGCATAAAGTTGTTCCTTGCGGAATCAGAACTGTTACGTAACCGTTTGTATTTATTCCAACGTACAGAAATTACCTGACCGTCATCAACGTTAACGGTCATTATATCACCGCAAAATGAAACGCCTGTGATCCTGGGCCCAACGTATTGAGCGGGTTCGCCGCTATCGGCCAACTCGGTTGTTCGTTTCAGATTAGGGAACAAGGGTTCTTCTGCTTTTGACCAGTCTATATATTCTGTGCTGTCATGTGTTGCCCAGAATTCTCTTTCTTCATCTTCGTTCCTAAAGCCTGGAATTGGTTTTAATAACTTTGATTGCTTTTTCTTCTTCATAATATTTGTATCGAATGGCTCTATTACATTTAACCCCAATATAGATAATATTTCAGTAATATGGAATCGTACAGCATTTGGGAAATGAGAACTGAGAGGCTTTAGCGCAGATAAACATTCAGACAGAATATTAATAACGCGGAGTTCCATGCAAGACGTCGAGACAACTTTATCCATCTTAAGTAAGCAAACCTCTAATAAATGGAATGGGATTTCCGACCCCCGGTACCTCGAAACGTTTTAAAAAGGGACTCCATATGAACATAAGTACCGGTACCAGGTCCCGTGCCGTTGACAGCATATTTTTGAATCTGATTGATTGCTCTTGCAGCACCCCGGGTGGCTCGCAGTCGAATCAGGATTTCTATTAAGCTGAAAATCAACAGATTTTATCATAATATTTTCCCGAGTAGAATACTGGGAATTAATTAAAGCTCTAAGTATTAATTGTTTTCAGCAGTATAAATATAACCTTTTGGGGCAAAAATTAAGTATTTTGTTTCACTCGCAAGGTTTTGTTCCTGCACTTTTGCAAAATGTTAATATTTAAGAGATGCGGTTATACAAAATGATAGCAAAACTGCGTAAAAACGAAATAAACGCATGAATTTATTCGTGAAAGATTGGTGGGCATGGTTATCGTCAATACCAGGTGATTCGGCAAACGAGAGCTATGCCGTCAAGTGCCGAACTGGCAACCGTCTTTCCAGCGGTACCGCTAAACGCTTCTAATACTGATGCGGCGATATCTATCCAAGGACTTCTTCGTTAAATTTAGATCCAAGCGGTACCGTTACACTGAGCAAGGAAGGAGTAACGTCAGGATTTGCGTTTGCGATTTCATTTCTTTCTTGCTCCAGGCAGCCGATATCGTTAAAGTAGCTCTCTTCGTTAAAGCGCCTGAACCAGTTTTGGGGTTCTTTGATCGTCAAGGAAGGGAAGCTTCTTAAAAGCTTCCTCCCTGGAGCGTTATATGTTTGGTAAAGACTAAATGGCGGTTCCGCCTATGGCAATCACGTTAGTTAACGAAGTTAACCGATTTTGCAGTCCAAACGTTCATTTTTATTTTTGGCGCCCCGACTACGAAAACGATTAACTTGGTTAACTAATCACGATCACGAAAGATAAGCTATGGCGGTACTGAACCCAAACGCCCGCGCGCTGAATGGCCTCTTCCTTGAAAGGGAACGTTACAGAAACTAATACGTGATACAATGCGTGTCTAGACGTTTAGATTTCGGCATTATTCGAAGTAGTATTTTGTCACGTAATCAATTCGCTGCCCCCTTGCCTGCACGATTAAATAAGTTGGTCAGTTTACGCAGTCGGATTCTGTACCGCAAATAAAAAACCCTCACGTTAATGAGGGTTAGTTCGGATCAAATATCGCCTACCCGGTTAAAGGTCGCTAATTCGTACTATTCCTTGAATGAATCGACTATTTCCGGCGCCGGCTTTTATCTCCAGACCGATAGAGCTTTCTATGAAGTTGTAGAATTCGTTTCGGTTGAGAGGCTTCACGCCGGTATTTTTACAAAACAACATATAGCTTTCAAAAACCTCGGACGCCTTAATTTGTGCCTCATCAGCATAGTAAAATGTTTCATTTATGAATTCTTCAACGTTATTCATATGGTTAAACGCGGTTTTAGTTTCATCTTGCACACATTTAGGGGATTCAAATCTAATACTGGTTCTAAAATCCCTATGCTCAAATATATTGGGGAGTTGTTCCAGTAGCAGATTAAGGAACCCTGATTTTTCGCTTTCAGTTATCAGTTTGCCCTTCAACCCGGTATCTTCTTTATTGCCTAGAAAAGACTGGTCGAAGTGCATTATAACATATCGACGTTTAATGGCATCATTCATTTCTCCAAATTGGGGTATATGGTTAGTCAGAAATAATAAACGTGCAAAACTACTAAAAGTAATAGGTTCTTTTCCTTTGATGTCGGCTGTAATTGTAGATTCACCACTAAGCCTCTTAAGATTGTCCTGACTTAGTTTTCCCGCCCTTTGTTCGCTGGAGATATTAACGAATTTATTCCTCAGGCAGCCTAGAAAGAACCTGTTCTCGGCTATGTCGTATGAACTTACGCTAGCGCAGTTTGCGTCACCCAATATCGCCTGAATGGTAGTTAATGCCGTATCTTTCCCGTTGCCGCCGGAACCGTAGAACATCCAGATCTTTTGGAATTCATACGTCGGAATCAGCAGATACATCATTAAGGTTAAGAAGTATTTATATTTATCCTCGTTTGGCAATATCTGCTTCAGAGTCCGTATATTGAAACTCGCTACCGCCTCGGGATCATATTCCACGTTAAACTGCCTGGTCATGTAGTAATCGGGAGAATGCTCCATCTTCCGTACTTTCCCGGAGCGAATGTCTAATATGCAGTTCTTAAGGTTAAGTAAGTACTTATAACTATCGCCGTCAAAATCAACTCTGTTATCCATGCAGGACAACTTGAACAGATTGTAAACATTATCCATTAATCCTGACGTGAGATTATGAACCATATTTTCTTTACAGAATTGAAGAATGCGTCCCTTTATCGTGAGCGGATCAATCTGTTTATAATAGCCTTTTGATTCCATACTATTCTGGTATTCGTAAAACGTATCTGAGTTATTTGATAACTTTATATGCGGGCAAGCCTTTATAAATTCATCAGCTATATCCATGGCATTCATCTTTATTTTTACGTAACTAATATTCGATAACATAATTATTTCCCCTTTTCTAGGCTGCTTTATTAAAAACGTTTATTGCATTCTTCAACGATTCAGTATTTATATGGCTGTATCTCTCTGTAACCGATACAGAAGAGTGTCCTAGTAATTCTTTGACTGTGAATATTGAGACGCCTCTTTGTACCAGGTTCGAGGCAAATGAATGCCTCAAACCATGGAAATGTACCTTTTCATCCAGGCCGATCTCACGACATATCGCCTTAAACTTCTTAGATACATATTCAGGCGTAAACGGAAAGCCGTTTGATTTACAGAATACGTATCCTTCCTCCTTGCTGCCCCTGAGCTTTAAGTTTATTAGGACATGGGACAACTCTTCACAGATAGGAACCATTCTCTGCTTACGGCTTTTGGTAATCAGTTCTGAATCGCCAACGAGAATAATTCTGCTTTCCAGATCAATACTGCGCCACCGGATTTGCACTATTTCGCCGACCCGGCATCCCGTGTAAAAGGCGAATGTAAAAAGGTCGCCCAGTAAATCGGACTTTGCCGCAGCTATAATACGGCTTAAGTCTTCCTCGTTCAGGTAAACCGGACCGAATTCCTGCTGTTTAGGCAGTCTTATCTTATCGAATGGGTTCTCGGAAATGTATTCCCAATTTTTGGCTTTATTGAACGCCGCCTTCAGGTTGCGATGATATACCTTGAACCCTTTAGGGGCAGATTTTCGTAGCGCCGCCTCGAACTTCTCTACGTCTTTAGTTTTAATCTCGCTAAGGTTCTTTTCACCACCGAAATATTCAGTCAGGTGTTTTAGGCTCAGTTCAATGGACCGCCTGTATTTGTCCGCGTGATTATCCTGCGAAAATGCAAGATATTCACGCCTGAAATTTTCGAGAGTCATGGATTCATCTTTCCTGCTATCTTTTATAAATGTTAACGCCTTCATTATATCGTCTTTTTCTCCTGAAGATATACCAGAGAGTAATTGGATTAATAGTTCTGCATTCTGAGACATTACTTGTTCTCCGGTTTTGGATCCAGTGTCAACTTATATATATTGTTTTCTATATACTCGATAAGAATATAGCGGATCATAGAACTAAAGCTTAAACCTTTAAGCTTTGCCAATTTGTCAAGATTATTGACATTTTTAATGTCCAGCCGTGACTGGATTGATTTTGTTTCGTTAGCCATTATGCTACTCCTTACTTAGGTGAATAAATTTGCGGCCGCAGAAGGGCCGTCGAATAACCGAAGTAAATTTATGGGGGCATATTGCGCAGATCAAATTAATACAGCCCAATAATCGCGCAGATCATCCTTCGAAAAGTGCAAATCACTTTAAAATCTGAATTGAATGGGTTTTGATCGGCTGAGAAGAGTAAATGTGCTGAAATAAATTCAGTAGTATATAATGAAAGTATTCTATTCCTTTTGACGGGAAATCATTGTAATATTGTACCATTATTTAATAAGTTTTATGGCAAATGGCTAAAGAAAATAACGGTGCAAACCTCGGTTTCGAACAAAAGCTCTGGCAGGCGGCAGATAAAATGCGCAATAATATGGACGCCGCCGAGTATAAGCATGTGGTTTTAGGGCTTATCTTCCTCAAATACATATCAGATTCATTCATTGAGCGCCAGCTTCAGATACATAATACAGTCTCAGACCCAAAAAGCGAGTGGTTTATACACGACGAACAGGCACGTTATGCCGCAGTGGAAGACCGTGATGAATATACCGCCGAGAATATATTCTGGGTGCCGCAGGAATCCCGATGGGAATACGTACGGTCTAGGGCTAAATCGCCCGAAATAGGGAAGATAATAGATCTAGCCCTCGAAAAGATTGAGAAGGAGAACTCCATACTCAAAGGCGTCCTTCCCATAAACTATGCGCGCCCTGAACTCGATAAGCAACGTTTAGGCGAGCTAATCGATCTGATAGGTACTATTGGCCTAGGTGATAAGGAAAACCGCAGTAAAGACATACTTGGCCGCGTTTACGAGTACTTCCTTGGCCAGTTTGCAGACGCCGAAGGTAAAAAGGGTGGTCAGTTCTATACAGCTCGCTGCATCGTTGAACTCTTAGTCGAAATGCTTGAGCCGTACCGCGGGAGAATATTCGATCCCTGCTGCGGATCGGGGGGCATGTTCGTACAGAGTGAGAAATTCGTTGAAGCCCATGGCGGCCGCCTTGGCGATATAGCCGTTTACGGACAGGAATCAAACCCTACAACGTGGCGCCTTGCAAAAATGAACCTTGCCATACGGGGAATTGACGCCAAAATTGAGTGGGGCGATTCATTCCACGACGATAAGCAAAAGGACCTCAAAGCCGACTACATTATTGCAAATCCGCCATTTAATGTAAGCGACTGGAAAGGCGAGCAGCTGCGCGATGATCAACGCTGGAAGTACGGCGTACCGCCGGTTGGAAACGCCAATTTTGCATGGGTACAGCACTTTATCCATCATTTAGCACCGACAGGCATAGCCGGGTTCGTCCTTGCCAACGGTTCTATGTCGTCTAATACATCTAACGAAGGCGAAATCCGCAAAAATATCATAGAGGCCGACCTGATAGACTGTATGGTTTCCTTGCCGGGACAGCTATTCTATAACACAATGATACCTGTTTGCCTCTGGTTCGTGTCGCGTGACAAGAGGAATAACCGTTTCCGCGACCGGCGTCAGAATATATTGTTTATTGACGCTCGGAAGCTTGGATCCATGGTTGACCGCAAACACCGGGAACTGACGTCTGAAGATATTCAGCAGATCGCTTCAGCATATCATAAGTGGCGGAATAAGGATGGCGGTTATACCGATATCACCGGTTTCTGCAGGGCTGTTTCAATTGAAGAAATACGTATCAATAATTATATTCTTACTCCCGGTAGGTACGTCGGCACTGAGGAAATTGAGGATGATGAAGAGGGTTTTGAAGAAAAG
>JBLMZW010000075.1:0-5417 GCA_050259035.1 Chitinophagales bacterium
TAATATCTACTCCATCAATGATGATTTCACCGGAGTCCGGTTTTTCCAACAAATTTATGCATCGGATAAAGGTGCTTTTTCCGCAGCCTGATGGACCAATAATTACAATAACATCCCCCTGATTAATCTCAGCATTGACGTTTTCAAAAACCAGGTTATTATCATAACTTTTCTTTAAATTTCTGATAGAAATCATGATTTACACCTCTTCAACCTTATAATCTATTTCTGCAGTTAAATGCTTATCCCGTTCCAAAAGCTTAAAAAGAAGGTTGGAGAACGCTCCGATCAATAGATAGGCTACCGCAGTTATGATTATAGATATAAACGGATCCATGGTTCTGCTGGTAATAACCTGGCTGGCCCGAGTAAGATCGTTGATAGCCAGAAAGCCTACCAGGGAAGTCTCTTGCAGGGTAATAATCAACTGGTTTTTATAAGTAGGCAATGCATATTTGACTGCCTGAGGCAACACTATGAGCTTAAACACCTTCCACGGACTCATACCCAGGGTTCTACCGGCTTCGACCTCCCCAGGGTTAATGGCTTTAACCGCAGAATACATGATCACCATTATGTACGAGGCGGTCTTCAAAGAAAACGCGATAATGGCCAGAATTACAGTATCTATATTTGAGGCGGAAAAAAGCAAGTAGACAAATATTAAAAGCAAAACCAGGGTTGGAAGTCTGACAAAGAGGTTAGATATCAGGTCTATGGCTTTAGCAGCAACCCGGGATTTGCTAAGCTTAATTTTACAAAATACAGCTCCCAGAATAGTGCCCAACAAAAAGGTGGCGAAGGTCATATAAAGAGTCAGGCCAAAGCCTTTGAGAAGAAATAGATATCTGTTTTCATATATCAGGTTTATGTAGAAAGAAGTTTGGACAGCATGGATAAAAGCATCCATTTTTATATCTCTCCTGTTCGTTTATTTATATTTTGATAATCCGCAGTATTTACAATAATCACAATATCTTTTTCCCAAATCCAGTCACTCTGGATAACATGACCTCCTTTTTCCAGGTCATTTCCTAATCTCGTTGAATCTGGACAGGCAAATATATCAGTCTTCCCCACGCTCATATCTAAAACAGCCTGAGTATAGCTTCCAGCCGGGTAGAATTTAACTTTAGCCCCAATACTGTTAGCAAAGTAAGTTACCAATTCAATCTCGGTTCCTTCCCATTCATTGGTTTTGGTATTTTTATATGACACCGGTTCCCAACCGTCATATACCATGACTTTCAGGATTCTGTTGCCTTTATATTTGTTTTCCACATGTTTGCTTTTGAACGGTTTCTTAGAACAATCTTTAACACGTTGTTCCATATCTTTATATGTATCGGTCTTCCTGAATTGCTTGACAAAAGAGTTAAACTGGTTGTTTAATTCAGGGTTATGTGGATTTAAAATATATGCGTACCGGTCATTTTCAGCGAAAATACCGTAAATCATATATTTGGGATTTAGCCGACAAAATACATAGGCCTCGTCCATCTCCATGGCCGCAGCGTCTAGCTGATGGAAGGCAAGCGCCAGAGTCATATCACTGTAGGCATCAAACCGGCGTAAATTGACGTCTTGATATTCATTGGTCAAAATGTAATCGGAACTATAACCCAGCATGCACCCAATGGTTTTTCCGCTTAGATTATGTATATCCAGTTTTTCAGAGCGTTTTTGGGCGCAACCGCCAAGGGATAAAAGAACACATAAAAGAATCCCGATGCAAAAAAACTTTTTCGTTTTTAATGCCATTTTTTCATTTAACCTTACCTTCTTATTTATATAAAAAACCCTGGCTAACCTAATTCCAAACTGGTTACCCCATAGATCTTGTCAAGTTGAATCGGTATAGGGATTCCCCTATACATACGGGCGGTCTCAAAACCCATTTGCATGTTGAATCTTTCAGCCAATTTTAGGGCAGGTATATTTATCTCGGGGATATCGATAAAAACTGAAGAACCAGAAGGAATGCGAGTTATTAAAGCCCTATATATTGCTTCCGCAATATCATTACTATCAGCGAACAAAGGTCCGATTCTATATCCACTGCGGCTGGTTCGAATTACTCCATACCCCTTAAGGCCTTTGTCGTCAATATAACCTAAAGATGCTCCCCTGGTAGGCTGTATCCACCGTTTGAGAAAACTGGATCTGGAAGCGGGAAATGATAGATTATCATAAGCATACAGGGTATTCAGGTCGAGTGTCTTAAGTTCAACTATTTCTTTCGGGTCTTTATAGGAATCGTTACTTTTACCCTCAAAACGGAAGGTGTGATAGACTGTTGCAAATCCGGATTTCTGATAATTACCCTCCTGTGCCAGCACCGCGTCTAATCCAATTACCCGGTTCCCCATATAATCCATAGCCCTTTTCCATAATTGAATACCATAGCCTTTTCCCCGGTATTCTGGTCTAACAATATAGTAACCCATAAAACCGAAAGCATCACTATAAGCTACCGCTGAAATGGAGCCTATGGGGCGGTCTAACAATTCTCCAATAAAGAATCCCTGTGGGTCACTATTATAAAAATACTCTGCATCGTCCAATCCGGGATTCCAGCCTTCATCCCCAGCCCAATTTACTGCCGTTTCGGCATCTTTCAAGGTCATATTTCGAATAACATAATTTTTTTCCGGCATGGTAACACCGACCTTCGCTTTTAAGTATTTAGTAAAATTCCAAATACCGCGTTAATAAAAATTCTATCTCAATAGTTTCAGCATAAATCCCATATTTCCTTTGTAAATTAAGCTTAAATTAGTATTCGGCTGGAAATCACAGCAACCAACCATCTAAGAATTCAAGGAGAAAATCACCAAAATAGGCCCAAATGCAGACTGAAGAAATGCCCCCCTGTTTCTAAATTAATGAAGAAGTTGTTCGTTATATTTGATTAAAAGAAAGGTGAGGCTGAATTGATTTCCACATAATATGGCAATGAAATCATTTAGTAAAGAGGAAAAAAAGGAAGCTATCCCTTAATGGGGACAGCTCCCTCTAACCACCCAATTCATAAAATGCCGTTGATGTTGTGGTGTATTCACTACTGAGATTAAATCCCTGGGCGGTTTTTAAAATCTTTAGTTTTATTACGGTTGTGGCTCGGGTGCTGGCGGAGTAGTCAGGGTCGTAATTAACTGATCCTGGGCGGCCTTGAAATCTAAGAGTTTAGTATTAATCGCCTGCCTGGTGGGCAGTATTTTGGTATCAAAAATACTCTGCATTAATGCGGTATCCTTGGCCTTCCGGGCAGCTTTCATTTCAGTCCAGTTGACTTTTTGAGTAGCCCACAGAGCTTTTAAGTCAGCCTTTATTTGCAGGGCATTGTTCCGATAAGCAATCAAAAGAGCAATTTGTTCTTGATTTTTGTTTTTACCTTTACTTGCAACTTTGGCCAACTGTTTGATAGTTTTTTGGTTGGCTTTGATCTGTTCACGAGTCTGTACTGCTTGTTGACGCAGCTGCACCAGCTGATCATAGCCCTGGAGATTCATAACTTTTAATCGAGAGATATTGCCGTTTTCACTGCCTTCATTAACCTGCAAGCCCGCAGTAACGTCAGGAATTACTACACTCGCAGCCAGAGCTGTTCCTGCAATGGCAAAAACCATTAGAGCCGCTAATAATAACGCTATAGACCTTTTCTTCATAAAATATCCCTCCTTACTAAATTAATCATTTTTTGAATTGAGATAACATTCGGGGGGTTACCGAATTTGTTTTACCTCCTTTCAACCTGCCGATATTAATAACTTAGCCAGAATTTGTTTCAGTTTTATTACCGGCCTGTTAAAAATCTTTAGTCGGTAAGGAAGTTGCATTAACGATCGTTATTCTGCCAGAATAATTAAGGATTGATCCAAGAGCGGAGAAGAAAAGAGGTTACAATTTGAGTTTGATTGATTTGACTGCTACAGCCGCTTTCGGGCTGGAAGCAGTGGTGGCCAGGGAGGTTAAAGATTTAGGATATACAGACACGTCAGTCGAAACTGGAAAGGTTACCTTCAGAGCCGATCCAAAAGGTATTTGTCGTACTAACTTATGGCTGCGAAGTGCTGAACGGGTGTTTGTTAAAATGGGCGAGTTTTCTGCCAAGACTTTTACCGAGTTGTTTGATCAAACGGTAGAACTTCCCTGGGCAGATTGGATGCCGGAGAACGCAGCCTTTCCAGTAGAAGGGAAATCCGTTAAATCTCAATTGCACAGCGTTCCGGATTGCCAGGCGATTGTCAAAAAGGCCGTTGTAGAAAGCATGAAGAGAAAGTACCGGCGGCAATGGTTCCCGGAGACAGGCCCTCGCTTCACTATAGAAGTAGCGTTATTAAAAGATGTAGCAACCTTGAGTATTGACACCAGTGGGAGGGGCCTGCATAAAAGAGGATACCGGAAATTGTCTGCCAAGGCTCCCTTAAAGGAGACCCTGGCAGCAGGAATGGTAAATTTAAGTTACTGGAACCCTGAGCGTGTGCTGGTAGATCCTTTTTGCGGTTCGGGTACAATTCCAATCGAGACTGCACTGATCGGACTCAATCTAGCCCCCGGGCTAAACCGTGATTTTGCAGCCGAAGAGTGGCCTAATGTGCCGGCCTGGCTCTGGAAGCAAGCTCGGGAAGAAGCCCGGGACCTGGCTCGGCGGGACCGGAAATTAAAAATTCGGGGAATGGATATTGATAGAGAAGTTCTAAGCTTAGCCCGCTACCATGCCAGGGAAGCCGGAGTGGAGGGTTGTATACACTGGCAGCAGATGCCTTTTCAATCCTTACAAACCAAGGACAAATATGGATTGATAATCTGTAATCCCCCTTATGGACAGCGATTAGAAGATATGGACCAGGTGGAAGCTCTCTACCAGGAGATGGGTAAGATTTGCCGGGATTTTGAAAGTTGGTCATTTTATATCCTAACCGCACATCGTGGATTCGAACGATTATTTGGTCGGAAAGCCGATCGCAACCGGAAACTATATAATGGTCGAATTGAATGTCACTATTATCAATATAACGGTCCCAGGCCGCCTCGACGCGAGGCCTCGCCCGATTCTAAACCGGACTGATACCGTAAAATTCCCAGTTATTTCGCGAGAACAATTGAAGACACTGCTGATAATCAAGATGATGAGCCCCGGTTGGTTCGCTAGCCGTTTCGGCTGCAATATGAGGGTCTGCTTCATCAACCGGGGCATCTGAACCCGCTAAAAGGCGGATTCCCCGCGAAATCATTTCTTGCCAGGCATAGGCGGTTTCAATTCTTTTAGGTCCCAGGCGCTCCCTGGCCCAGGAGAGTTCGCTGGAGAAGATGGGCTGAATACAGATCGGAATATCCATTTTGGCCAGGGTATCCAACTGGTCCAGGCGGGTTACCTGAGCGTGTTCCATTCTATCCAATGGATGGCGGGTTTT
>JBLMZW010000076.1:0-5998 GCA_050259035.1 Chitinophagales bacterium
AAGTCATTATACTATTTCTCCGGCTTAAGTTAAACTAAAAACTTTTAACCAGGGTAAAGGTACTGATCACCTCATCAGCACTAACGGAAAACAGGTAATTGCCTTTCGCGGTAAGAAATAACCGGACCTTGCCCTCTTCATTGGTTACCAGCCGATGGGGATAGTCCTTCTGATGAGTCGATGCAAAGGTAGCCCTTACCTCTACACCGGCCAAAGGCTGTCCCTTTTTCAGTACCTGGACCTCGTAGTTTTCCCCCATGCGGGCGTGACTGTAATCACAGGGGAAGATCTCCAGATCCAGGCCGGCTGGTTTAAGCCCATGATGATGATGGTGACCTACCTCCACCAATATGCTGGCCAGGCGCCGTGCATCGCCTTCATTTTCTTCTGCCCATACCTGCAGCAGCCCGTCGCTTTCCTCGCCAAGCACCAGTTCACGCGAACCATGATGATCATGGATATGAAGCTCCCGGGCATTATCTTGGCTGCCGATAAAGGCTTTCAACAAGGCATAGGGGCTCTCAGCATCAGGCTTCATATTATAACCCTTGAAAAGTTTCAGAGTTACCTGTTCACCTTCATGAAAATGGCCGTGATCGGTGGCTGGCTCCAGCCACAATTCCTCGTACTTCGGGTGGGCTTCCTCACGGATCTCATCCAGCAACACCCGGTGATGCACCAGTTCCATTTCCCGGATGCGGGCTTTGACCACTTTGCGTTCACCAAAGATGTTTTCCATAAAGATCGCCTGATCCTCTCCCGGAACTATACGGTCAACCTTTTCCATCAGGAGTTCCTCTCCCGAGGCCCGATTAATATATACATTGGCTTCACACATGGTTATACCTCCTATTTGAGCTGGCATTCCATACAGAGAATTTCACCATTGACAGAACTGCTCCTGGTCTCCATTACCCCTTCACCGCAGCGGTCGCAGCGAATAGTCCTGCGGATCCGTCCCCGCTCGGGAGGCTCATAGGCAACCTCCTGCCAGTTAAACAAGTCTTCGGCCGGTATGCTCATTATCTTTTCGAAGATTTCCCCAATCAACATCTCCTTTTCCCCGGCTTCCTCGTCCGTCAGGCTTTCACGTCCGGCCAGGTCCCGGAAGCGATCATTGGCCGGCCCGGATACCGATCCGAATTTTTGGGCGATTCTCAGTGCGCGCCCCTTATCCCGGCTAATAATCGTGTAAACATTCTTGCCATAGTCTTTGAAAACAAGGTTGCCCTTGCCGAAAGTACAGCCCAATATAGCCTGGATGGCATCCGCACTGCAATTGTCATTTTCTACAATGGCAACGAGTTCTTCATCGCTGTCCTGCCCTACTCCCAGCTCCTTTTGGGCTAATTCCGCCGCTCTGACCCCGATAAGCAGTCCAGGACAAATATGGCCATGAAATTGTATGGCCAGTTCCAGTGGGGGCATATTCTTGCACATTTATTTTTCCACCCTTCATAAACAGACATAACTATCGTTTTGCGGCCAACTCCCTGACCCGGCCAACCAGATTATCTACCTGAATAGGCAAAGGCTCGTCCCCGGTACCAGTTATTTCAATACCATAACGATTCAGAGGTATCAACACTTTAGCAGCGTTGGAGGACGCAATAGCCTCGGCCATGCGTGGAGTTAATTCTCCGGAATACGAATTGGCTGCGATAATCACTACTGAGCCAGTAATGATATCTACTCTGGGGGCACAATAAACTACAGCACTCTCGCCGGTTGCGCCTTCATTGGCACCCGCTTTCAGCATTAATGACGTAGCTATGGCGTTGGTCCCCAACCCAAGTATTTCGCAGCTTTCTCCTAATTCCCGGCGTAGCTTTTCAACAATGATTCTTCCAATTCCCCCTCCCTGTCCATCGACTACCGCTATCTTCAATCCATCCCCTCCGTTCACTGTCTCTGCCTGCCGATTCCTACCGTAACCTTATGCCCAACAGGAAATCAAGGTTTTCAAACCGTTCAGAAAATCAAGATCCTGGTTGGAAGTCAGCGCTAGGGGCATACTGCAGGCTTAAACACTCTTTACCCGTGCCGGGACCTTCATGATCCCTTTCTTGCTGGCTATTTTACACCTTACAGCCAGATACTGCAATCTTTTGGCCACCAATACCTGACAAAGCCCGACAAAATAAAAAACAATGCCTGATGTTAGTCCTAAGTTCCTTGAAAGTTTTAAACTTATTATGTACCATATTATAAGAAACATTAGTTTACTAATGCCAATAGGGGTAAGGACAGGTACGCTGTCCAGTTCCTCTATCCTATATATAATGCTAATAATTCTTCGGGGAGGTATCTATGGATTTCACTGCTGCAATTGTTAAAGAAGAAGAAACTACCTGTGTAATAGTAATCGTTATCAAAGAGGTAGTGCAGAACAAATATGAGGCCGAAGAAGCCATCCGTGTATTCAGCAGATTCTTTCCTCTTATGACAGTTGTTTTAATGGCCCAGGATCACAGGGGGGATGGTATATTTTATGGCCCCCCCGACTTGGTTCGGGCTCTCTCCAAAACGAAAGCCGAACACTTCCCCTGGAAACAATATTCGGTCAAGGATTAACATTCTGCCCCTTTGTGTTGGTCTCTCACCGCAATCTATTTGATTACCCTGCAGGAGGATATTACATATGCAATTCGATGAACGTTTAAAATATCTGCGCAATGAAAAGGGTCTTAGTGAAAAAGAACTGGCCGAAGAACTCGAAACCACAGAGACCACCATAAGACTGTATGAAAAGGGCAAACTGGACGTCAACCTTGACATGCTTGATAAGGCGGCCGCCTTCTTTGGAGTGTCCACCAAATTGTTGTTAGGCACCATTTTTGAAAACCTCGAACCAGAAGACGCAGTCCGGAGTTATCGTTTGGTACAGGAGCTGGAATCATCAAGAGAAAAGGAAAGAGCCGAGGCACAGGCCAAAGTTGCTGCGGTCCAACCCGAACCAGCCCCCGTGCCAGTACCCCCGCCGGTATCCGCTAAGCCGGCTGAAATGACCCGTCATCAATTTGATACACTGTATGCATCCAGGGTAGCCGTTTACCGCACGCTCTCCGGGATCAATCCTGCAGAATGGGCCAATCTTATTGAAGACTACTGGCCGGTTAATATATCGATAACCAATATATACGGTAATGATCTCAATAACTACTTTTATCTGCGGGTAAACGGAGACCGCATGACCCCTACCCTCAAGAACGGTGATGTAATGCTGGTCAAGAAACAATCCACCCTGCAGAATAATGAGGTTGGATTGGTCTTATGCGAATGGGGCGAGGTGATCGCCGCCCGGATTACCCATACCGTGGACAAGGTAGTCATATATTTTGACAACCAATCCTACGCTGCCCAAATCTATGAAGCATCCCAATGCAAAGTATTGGGTAAGGTATTATGGAAAACCAACCGCCCGCCGCGGTAGGGTGATGGATATCCTTTGCAGGGTGATCAATATCCTTTTTCTCCAAAGGTTAAATTTGAAAACGCGGAGGGCTTTATATGTTAGAAAAGTTTAATCTCTGGGAAGTTGCTCTTATTTATTATTTTGTAATCGTATTCGCTCTTTATTATCTCCCGACGTTTTATGCACTATGGAAAAACAAACAAAAAAAATTATCAATACTGGTATTCAATATACTGCTGGGATGGACTATCATAGGTTGGGCTATGGCATTATTCTGGGCAATCAAGAACCCGGTTGAAGATTAAACTGAATAGTCACCGGCAAATGCTATTTACAACCCATTAAAAAGAAAAAACCCCTCCATTGATGTGGAGGGGTTTTGTTTTCAGTGGTGCCCGGAGCCGGGGTCGAACCGGCACGATGTTGCCATCGCGGGATTTTAAGTCCCGTGCGTCTGCCTATTCCGCCATCCGGGCATGTTTTACAATTGCTCTATTCGTTCGCGCAAGGATTAGTGTACCAAATCATCGGCCTTTTTTCAAGCCGGTTTAAGCGACAATCTCCTCCAACTGGTGCCTTTGGTCGGGATTTCCGATTATGACCAGAGTACAGCCGTCCAGCATTACTGTGTCAGGTCCCGGGTTATAGGTCCACTTGCCGTCGGTATCCTGTATAGCAATAGGGAACAAGCCCACCTTTCTCCAGAAGTCGATTTCTCCCATCTTCTTGCCATTGACCCGGGAACCATATGGAATACTCACTTCTTCCACCCGGAGATTCTTGTCCTTGTCCCGCAGCATGATGTCCAGGAATCCTGTAGCAGAAGGCCTTACCATCTCTGATACCATACGCATGCCGCCGATCAGGTTGGGAGATATCACGGCGTCGGCTCCGGCTTTGCGCAGCCTTTCCATCATACGTCCCTCGGTGCACCGCGAGATAACCCGCAGTTTGTCACTTATCTGACGGGCATAGATGGTCACTACCAGGTTATCTTTGTCTTCAGAAACACAGGTTATTATGCCTTTGCATCTTTCAATACCTGCCCTGAGCAGGATTTCATCGTTGGTAGCATCACCTTCTAAAAGGAAGAAATTCTTGCCGTCCGCCATTTCCTGCAGTGCTTCCACCATGCCCGGATTAAGTTCAATACCGACCACCGGCCGTCGCGTTGCCATGCATTCACGGATAACATGTATGCCAGTCTCCCCGCACCCGCATAATATGTAATGGTCTTTTAACTTCTCGATCGCTTTAAACATAGAATTCCTCCTAAAGATGTTGAGTAGGTTGCCTTCGACCAGGATCGCGGTCAGATTTGACATTATCATCAGATAACCGCCGACGCCTACAATGATCATGGCCATAGTGAAGACTCGTCCCGCTGCATTCTCTGACCCTGTGGTGATCTCTCCAAAACCGACTGAGGCTATGGTTATCATAGTCATGTAAGCGCAATCTACCAGGCTGGCCTTGCCGCCTGATATTATGTAATAACCAATGGTTCCAACCGCTAATATCAATAAAAGCAAGGCTATGGTCATCAGTATTTTGCGTTTTAAGTCACTCAAGCTTTTCCCCCCGATTTTCCTTTTTCCCTTGGGCGACACAATGTTACACATTTAGTTTCTATTATTCTACTTTCTAGCTTCAATCAGGTTTTCCTGCAAATCCAGAGACTAGAATTTATTCAGAAGAGCTCTTAAGACGACAGTGCTGCATTGAATAGAGGCTGATTTAGTATCTGCCCGAACAAAAACACCTTTCCGCTTTTAGCGAAAAGGTGCCCAATTTTCATATGGAGGGCGGGACCGGATTCGAACCGGTGAATGGCGGTTTTGCAGACCGCAGCGTTAGCCTCTTCGCCACCCGCCCTTATCAGCAATTTGACGCGTTTTTTATTATAACAGCTTTCCATACCCCTGACAAGGCACAAGATAGAGAATGTCGGGATATATAAACATAAAGCGCTGCCTAAGCAGCGCCCTTTGACAATGGAGCGGAAGAAGAGATTCGAACTCTCGACCCTCGCCTTGGCAAGGCGATGCTCTACCACTGAGCCACTTCCGCACTATACATGGTGCCTCGGGGCGGACTTGAACCACCGACACGCGGATTTTCAGTCCGCTGCTCTACCAACTGAGCTACCGAGGCAGACATCAGATAATATGGCGACGCCGATGGGATTTGAACCCACGCTCTCCGGCTTGACAGGCCGGCATGTTAACCGCTACACCACGGCGCCGCAACGAAATAATTATCGCCATCGTGCTTGTGGTTGTCGTCGCGATCGCCGCCGGGCTGGCATGGACGCTGAGCGATCGCATCGGTTCAAGCTCAACGACGGCCGCTGTTCGACCAACTCCCACTCAAAATCCTCCAAGGACAGTCGCTGAAAATCCGCCGCCAGCCGCCCCGTCGGGCGAAACACTGAAATCAATCGATCAACTCAGGCAGCAGGTGAAGGACCTTGATGCTGCCCGTCAAGACTTATCGCAGAAGGTGAAGGACCTCGATGCCGCTCGCCACGACCTGTTGCAGCAGCTTGATGCGACTAAGCGACAGCTGAGTGAAACTCAAGGC
>JBLMZW010000077.1:0-51110 GCA_050259035.1 Chitinophagales bacterium
TACGCTGACATTGCATTATTTGTCCAACCCACCTTCCTTTTCCTTTCAATCTTTATTAGGAGTCAAATGAATCCGTGTTGTGCATAATAGCCTTAAAGGTGGAGGTGATACGATGAGCATAGTGGTGGCTGTTGATAAAAACCTTAGTTTGGTCAAGGAATATCTGGTCGCTCAGGGGTGCCAAATAGTAGATGTTATCGAAGCCAATTATGGTTCAGTAGACGCCATAGTACTTTCCGGGGGTGACCAAAACCTTATGGGAATTGGGAATACTGAAACGAAAGCTCCGGTTATAGATGCACGGGGTAAAACCCCCCACGAGGTATGGCAGAGCTTGAAACAGAGATAGGATTCTTGACAATGTAACAAACTGTAGGTTTAGGAACGGCCTATGTCAGCTTTAAAAAACATAATGCTGATACGGCCTACATATTTTCTGCAGCAATGCCCCCGTACCGATCAATAACCATGCAGGTTAAGGAAGACTACCAGGGTTAAAAAGACAATGTGGAAAACCTGATCGATAGCAAACTGCATCCAGATTAGACCTGAAGACTTGCTTATGTTATCCAGCCACCAACGGGTAAAGCTCCTCTGATCAAGTAAGAAATGGGACAAAAAGATTATTGCCATCCCCCAGTAACTTATGCCGCCGGTCAACCACGAAAAGGCATATACGGTCAAAGTGTAAACCAGGCTATGAACGAAAAGCGGCCAGAGCTTGGTGTTTTTATTTTCTGCCATCCAGTGGGTTTGAAAAAGAAAGTCTCCTACTAGATGTCCTACCAATAATGCTTCAAATAAGTTCATAATTCACCTCTTAACAATCTCCCCCAATACGAAATCGGGCTTAATAGATTGATTGTCTGCCATAACTACTGCTTTCTTATAAATATGATCTTAAACCGCATTTGGTTTTTAATCCGATTATTAGGATGGGCCTGACCGAGAAACAGATAATAAGTACCTTCCTTCGGCAAAACTATATCGATTTGTATTTCTCTGTTCCTAACTGTAATCGGAAGGTAATGTGATTCTACCGATATTTTTTCGTATTGAGATAAAATCCCCACGGGAGTGAATTCTTTCTCCCAGCCCGAAGGCATAGTGGAAATAAAACTAACATCTGGCGAAGTGGTGACAATAGTATTTATTTGTTCTGGCCGGGTACCAACTTTCAGTCTTATAGGTTGGCCTTCTGCACCACCGCAGGTTATGCTCATGTCATTTAAATCGAAATAATTACTATGCTTCATTAATATAGCATTATTTACTATCTCCCGGAAAAATTTCTGGAAATTTTGGCTCGATATTAAGCCTGAATATTCTTCTGATAGGGGCATAGCTGTTCTGGCCGCGTTGAATCCGTAAACCACGCGGATACTTTCAGCTAGGGTCTCGTCACCCATATTATTAAAATTGACGGAAGTATTTGATTTGCTGCTTGATTGATTACCGAAAATTGCGGTGCGTTTTTGAAAAAGTATGCAATGGCCCAGTTCATGGGCTACTATGGCCTGAATTTCAGATGATTGTTCCGCGGCCCCAATATAAATGGCCTCCTCTTGTCCCGGTAGCTCCTGGCTAAACGCAAAAGCTTTGTAACCCGCAATATGGTAGGGAAGCAGGTAAACAGTAATTCCCTGGAAAGCGTCCGTGGGCAGGCCCAGTGCTTTTATTGATTTAGCTACTTCCGGGACCTTAAATGAACTTCCGCCGGAAAGCCAGAAGAATCCACCATTCTCTATTGACGGGATACCGGCAGGATAGCATCCTGCGAGTAATTCCGGGTAGGTCCAGCCAGTGGTCTTTTTATTTAAACTTTCCTCTAATAATTGCTCGCGATAGTACTTGGCCAGTCCCAACACGTGGATTTTTCCGCTGGTTTCGGGTGAATAAATAGTGAAGCCTTCCTTATCAACGTAGCCGCTAGCCAGGGCTGCATTCAGCTCCTGGGTGATTTGCTGCCACTCATCAATAAATTTTCCCCGGTATTCTGGAGCATCATCTGCTGCCTCGGCAAATGCCTCAGCATGTTGTCTATCCACGTAATACCATTGATTATAACTGTAGGGTCGATTGTAAAGACGGGTGATGCAACTTTCGTTGGCGACAGCCATTGCAGGGAAAATGAAACCCACTGCGATCATGAACGTTAAGACAAAAACCCGGAAAGTATTCAATGCTTTGCCTCCGATTAGTTCTTCCGGTTTTGGTGAATATGGACAATAAAACCATCCGATGTTATTCTAACATGGGAATACACTTATTTTTTCATAAACTTGATGGGTGTTTCTATGTGAATACGGGATGGTTTAAAAGGGACGTTTAAAATCCTGCAATTCACCAGGTACATCATTCAGTTCTTCAGCCCGCTATACTGAATATTTTTCACTATCTTCGCATCCAAATTTTGCTACGGGCATAAGAAACTTCACCCGGTTTTAATTGAAGGTGAAATATAGTGGCAAATTACAACAAAGCTAAGCCATTCCTTCCGGCTATAATAATGGGGTTGCTGGTATTAGTTTCATCCTTTTTTGGTATATGGGAGCGGGCTGAACTAGGTTTATATGATGGCTGGTTCAGGTTAAACGGCCGGCACGATCCGGGACAGGATATTGTAATCATAGGCATGGATGAGAATTCGATTTCTAAGTTGGGAAGAATGCCATGGTCGCGAGATGTACACGCGGAGTTATTACAGCATCTTTCCCAGGCTAAAGTCGTAGCCTTTGATGTAGTTTTTGACTTGGAAAGCGAAGCTTCTGCTGATGCTAAACTCGCCGAAGCTATCAAGCAAAACGGCCACGTTATACTGGGTTCCATGTTCGCTTACGACCAGGATAAGTCCGGCCAATGGCTCATAAATTTTAAATCTCCTATAGAACTTTTCTCCCAATATTTATCCGGAATCGGTTTTTGCAACATGTCTGCGGATGAAGGCAACACGGTAAGGGAAGTATCAGTTGTTGACATCAACTTTTTTCACCGGCCTTTCCCTTCCTTCAATCTGGCCGTATGGATGGCTGCCGAAGGGTTAAACCCTGACGATCTATCTTTAACCAATAACCGATTGCAGGTAGGTAACCATGGGATCCAGCTGGACAGTGATAACCAAACCCTAATAAATTTTTGGGGGCCGGGATCAACATTTAAGACCTATAGTTACATAGATGTTCTTGAAGGTCGTATACCAGATTCAACCTGGGCTAATAAGATTGTAATGGTGGGGATAACTTCTCCGGCAGAAAAAGACTATTATGAAAACCCCTTTACCAAAGGACAAATGATGATCGAGGGGGCTTTGCCTGCCCCGGGAGTCGAAATTCATGCCTCGGCGGTAAAAACCTACCTTACTTCCACCTTCTTTTCCCGCGCTCCAGGATGGCTTAACCTGATAATTCTAATTTGTACTCTGATATTAACTCTTCTCGCTGCGCGAAGGAGTTCGCCCTGGGCAGGGTTTGCAACGGTCATTTCTCTCGCCGTTATCCTGTCGGTATCGGTTTACCTTTTCTGGTTGTGGGGGCATTATTGGATTAATCTTGCTGCGCCGCTGGCTATGATTGCTTTCGTATATATAGGATCTACCGCAGATACTATAATCCGCAGCGAATTGGAAAAAGCCCGCATTCGCAACATGTTCAGCCGCTACGTATCTTCCAGTATAGTTGAAGAATTAATTAAACACGGGGAGAAGTTGGAACTGGGAGGCATAACACGTGATGTTACAGTGCTCTTTTCTGATATAAGGGGTTTCACGTCCTACAGCGAAGGCAAACCTGCCGAAGATATCGTGGCCCGTCTTAATGAGTACTTCTCGGCTATGGTGGAAATTATTTTTGCCAATGACGGAACCCTGGATAAATACATGGGTGATGGGTTAATGGCTATATTTGGAGCTCCGGTTCCCCACGAGGATCACGCTATGAGAGCCCTTACTACCGCGCGCCAGATGTTGGAGAAGATCGAAGAACTGAACTGGCGATGGGACGACCGAGGTGAAGCTACTATGAATATCGGCATTGCTATAAACTCGGGCCCGGTTGTAGTCGGAAACATTGGAAGTCCAAAAAGGATGGAGTACACGGCCATAGGGGCTGAAGTCAACCTAGCTTCACGGTTGGAATCGCTTAATAAGGAATACCATACCACTATTATCATTAGCGGACACAGTATTCCTCGTGAGGATTTGCTGCCGGAAAGTTGGTCTTTTAAAGACCTGGGGGTTGTCCATGTACGTGGCTTAAGGGAAGCGGTTAACATATTTACCGTAGATTTTAATAGTCGGCCAAACCAGGATGATGACAGGTGAAGGAAAATGCAGGTTGAGTCGATTTTAAAGAAACTTTCAATATTTTCCGAGATGGATAGAGTCGATCTGGCCAAATTGGTTCCTGAACTGGAAGAGGTATCTTTCGAAGCCGGGGAGATTCTATTTCATAAAGGTGATTATGGGGATTCATTAATCATAATTTTAAGTGGTAAAGCTAGGGTTTTTATTTCTACGGAAGATGGTCAAGAAACCAACCTGGCAATTCTGGGTGAGCATGAGTGCCTGGGCGAAATGGCTCTTTTAACAGGTACTCCGCGTTCGGCCAGTGTCCAGGCGGAGACTGATATCCATGCTCTAAGGTTATCTCGGGAGCATTTTGAGACATTAATCCAAAAGCATCGTTTCCTGGCTGTACACTTGACGAGGCTGTTATCCCATCGCCTGGCTGCTACTAATGAAGAGTCGGTTAATTCACGGGAAAATCCCAGCGAATCAGTTCCCCATCATCCTTTCGGCCAGAATCTTGTTGCTCATGAGATTTCCGCAGAGACTGATCCTAGCATTTATAAGGAAGCAAAATGGTATTCCAGTATATGGGGAAAAATTGCGATTACTGTTTCAGCCCTTACGTTTTGCCTTGTAATAGGCCTGTTGTTAAAAAGTACCGGTTTTGAACGCAATCATATACTTTTACTTGAACTCCTGCTATTAGCCTCCCTGGGATGGGGCTTTAATGTTTTGTCGTTTAACGCTATTTCTCTGGCTTTGCCGGTGGCAGTGGTTCTTTTCGGGGTGGCTGATACCCAAAATGCCTTTTCGGGTTTTTCAAGTTCTTCCTGGTTTTTAGTGCTGGGAGTACTGGCTATTGGTGCAGCCATGACCAATACTGGCTTGTTATATCGTATGGCACTGTCAATCATTGCTCGGTTTTCACCGGGCTATCTGGGGCAGACTTTAAGCCTGGCTATAACCGGTTTAATCCTTACCCCTATTATTCCTTCAGTGGACGGCCGCATAAGTATGGCCAATTCATTTGTAATGGACTTTCTTGAGGTTCAAGGAATTAAGAGCGGAAGCTCTGGCGCTGTGGGAATGGCAATGGCGTGTATGCTTGGATTTGGCCAGATGTCTTTTATGTTTATGAACGGCAATACTTCTTGTCTACTGGTTTTGGGCCTTCTCCCGTTGGGTATGGATTCCTCCGTAAGTTGGGCTCACTGGTTCCTGGCCGCTCTTCCTCTGGGTGTTTGTTATTTAGCCTTGAGCTGGCTGGCTATCATCCTTCTGTTCAGACCACAGGGAACCATTGCCTTGAAAAAAAACGTAGTCCAAAGTCAGCTGCGGGTATTGGGGCGTCCAACCCGCCACGAGAAAATATCTTTGCTGGCGGTGGGCTTGTTTTTTATCGGGGTATTGACCCAATCTTGGCACCATATAAATACTGCCTGGGTGGCTATGGTAGCTTTTCTAATATTGTTTGGGTATTCAGTATTGGATGAAGATCTGGTGCGCAGAACAGTAGATTGGAATAAACTTATTTCTTTCGGGGCTTTAATTGGCTTTGGCGCAGTGATGCAGAAGAGCGGTTTCACTACAGCCCTGGCAAGTAAAGCCGCTCCATTCCTGATGGTTGCGGCCAATCATAAAATGTTGTTTCTTATGATTATCGCTTTGTTAGTTTACTTATTACGATTTGCTCTTCCTCTGATTCCAACCTTGATGATAACTGCATTAACCATAATGCCAGTGGGCTCTTTGATGGGTATAAATCCACTCCTAATTGGTCTGGTATTGCTGGTCGCCAGCAATCCATGGTTTTTACCCTATCAAAGTTCCACTTATCAAAGTCTGTCTGCGAGTAATGAAGGCGATACCATACACGACAGACGGATGACCCAACTTACATATATTCAGATCGGGATTATTCTTTTTTCAATTGGAATATGCATGTCATACTGGAATGTCATGGGATTGTTAAACTAGATGATAACGCATTGCACAGCTGCGGTTGACAAAACATTCCCTTAGATTTTGATATTCAAATGAGTATATTTATGATTTAAACCGAGTTTATATAGAAGCTTAGCATTATAATTTGGAAAAATTCATTTAGAGAAGATATTGAAGGAGGATAAATGTGCGGCAAAATACTAGAAGAAGCGTCATATTGAGAACTAGCTGCATAGCTATTTTAATGGTTCTTATGCTGGTGGGAATGCTGGCATGGGGAGTAACGACGACCAATGCAGCAGCTTCAACCGGGTTCAGCGATTTATCACAGAATAACCCAACCTATCCTTATGCCAAATACCTGGCCGATAAAAAAATTATTACAGGATATTCTGACGGAACCTACCGCCCAGGCAACTCAATTACTCGAGCCGAGATGGCGGTTATTCTCTGTAAAACAAAGAATTTAACAGTTACCAAACCGCCTAAATCTGCTTTTAAAGATTTGAACACGACTTATTGGGCTTATCCATACATAGAAGCAGTGACTAAGGCGGGCATTTTTGCCGGATATGCCGATAACACGTTCAGACCGGAATCAAAAGTCAGCCGGGTTGAGGTTGCCACACTGCTAATGAAGTTGAGTTCCCAACCCCTGACTCCCGTTGATGTTCCCGGGGGGCTTTGCGATGTATCACCGAAGCACTGGGCTTATAGTTACATAGCCGCTTCGTTAGACGCAGGGATTATGGAAAAAACCGGTACCAATAGCTTTAAGCCCAATCAAGCAGCCACCCGCGCCCAGGTGGCCCGAGGTCTGGGGATAACCTTGAATCTGGCGCCCGAATTTATTAATATGTCGATTACTCCCTTGCTTTCGCCCACTAAGGGAAATGTAATAATGGTCTCGGCCCGGGGCCAGGAGCAAAAAATATCAGGTGAAGTCCAATGTCCGGTTGGAAGCACCGTTAAAACAGGCAGTGATGGTGAAGCTGAATTGGATTTTCCTGACGGATCCAGCTTACTATTAGAGGCAGACACTGAGGTTAAAATCCTTACTTCGCAGGGACAATCCTACATTAAAAGCGACGGTTCGCAGGGTATTATGGTAGATGGTCTGGAAATCAAACTGACTCGGGGCCGAGTGTTTGGAGGATTAGCTGCTAATTATTTTATTAATCAGGGCGTTTCCAGTACTGGCGGTGTTAAAAAGGGATTAAAAAATGGTAATAAGAATAGCTCGCCCTGGTGGAAAAAAACCTATACCAAAAGGGAGCGCATGAAAGTGGATATGCCCTGGGGGGTAGCTGCAGTTAGAGGCACTATCTTCTGCTGCAGCTGTAACATAGAAGTAAATGCAATCAGTGTTTTAGATGGCCAGGCAGAACTAAGCTCCATAGCGAACGTTACTTTATCACTGGAAGATGGTTATATAGATCGTGAAGGTACATTACATAGCGAAGGTGCGACAACCCCTCCGCGTGGTGTTGATGAAGGATTTCTCCTGGTGGAAAGCGCCCAAAATAGTTATGCGGCTATTAACTCAACTGGAACCATCGTAGCCTATGGTACAATGCCCAAACTTGAAAAGGAACAATGGTCCAATAAACAAAAATGGGTGGCCAAGATCATGGAACAGATGCGGACCAATATTCCGCTTGGCATAGGGCCTGCGCTAAATAGTGCTTCTAAGATTAATGAGATTTTTTCGTCAATACTCAGGACTACGAATGGTACTGGGGGCACCGATAAAGGAACCCCTAGTGCCTCCAACGATTGTAGCCTTAGCAACTTGACTGCAAGTGCCGGTGTTTTGAGCGATGTTTTTACCCCAGCCACCCGTGATTACACGCTGAGTATTCCTAATGTTATTGAAGAAATAACCATAACTCCTACCGTTAATGAGAGTCATGCCTCGGTGACAGTGCAAGGTGTGTCGGTAAGCAGTGGGAACCCATCACAATTTATATCACTGACAGCCGGAGTACCCCTGGATATCCTGGTAGTAGTAACAGCCCAAAACGGCAATAAAATTACTTATACCGTAACGGCCATCAGAGAAGCTGTTGAAAGTAATGATGCCAGTCTTAGCAATCTTACCAGCAGCGCTGGCACCTGGAATACACCTTTTAGTCCAGATATTTTGAACTATACAATTGTTGTGGCAACAACGGATTCTGGCTTAACAGTCACACCGACAGTCAGTGATAGCCGCTCTGGGGTAACAGTTAATGACAGTGCGGTGGTCAGCGGGAGTTCCTCGGCCCCGATTACGCTAAATCCAGCGGGAATTCCCTTGAATGTTCCGGTGGTAGTGACTGCTCAGGATGGCACCATTCGCACCTATACCCTGACATTTATTATTGAGATAATGTTAAATCCGGGGGAATTAATGTAGGTCGGTCCTCGTAATTAAAATATAAACCGGCGGTGAACACGTTATTTTAGCCGACCTGATTAGGCTTATTGTCTAATCGGTCGGTTATTTTGTACTGGTCTATTCTTTTGGCATTGTCCCCTCCGTTGTCAGTTTTCTACTATCAGGGGCTTCCATCAAGAGAAATATCATCCTTCAGGCTGCCCATTACTCTCTTCAGGCTTAATCCCCAAGTCTTTTCCCGGCGAGCAGAAAAACTGTTTATACGATTTTAAGTTTTGAGTAAACGTAAATGCATTTCACAATAATTTCACGTGGGTAATATAAAATACTTCCTGGTGTTCTTTATTGGTTATACGTGAGAGGGGGATACAAAGCGTGCGGCATACTTTTTTCAATCAAGTCACCCTGTTAAGGGCTAGTTTGATTTTACTGATGGTTCTTACGTTGCTGACAGCACCAGTGGCAATAGCCGCTGCCTCAACTAATTTCAGGGATTTACCTGGGAATGACCCGATCTATCCTTATATTAAACACCTCTCCAACAAAAATATTATGACTGGATTCAATGACGGAACTTACCGTCCAGGCAACTCGATTACTCGAGCTGAGATGGCAGTTATCTTATGCAAAACTAAAGGCTTAAAAGTCGCGAAACCAACTCATTCTGATTTCGCAGATTTAAATAAGAATTATTGGGCCTATCCTTACATAGAAGCGGTGACTAAAGCCGGTATCTATACCGGGTACTCGGATAAGACTTTTAGACCGCAATCATATGTCAGCCGAGCCGAGGTTGCTATTCTCCTTATTAAGTTGAGTTCCCAGGAGTTAACTCCGGTAGATATTCCCGGGGGGTTAAGTGATGTATCCGCCAACCACTGGGCTTATAGTTACATAGCCGCTGCATTGGATGCCGGAATTATTGAAAAAACCACTGCAGATAGTTTTAATCCCAAACGGCCGGCTACCCGCGCTCAGGTGGCCCGGGGCCTGGCTATGACATTGAACCTGGCACCTGATTTTACTAACATGTCGATTAGTCCTATCCTTTCCCCAGTAAAAGGGAAGGTCAGCCTGATTTCCGCCAAAGGCAAAAAACAGGAAGTAACTGGTGAAGTCAAATGTTCGGTTGGAGATACAATTAAAACAGGTAATAGTGAAGCTCTATTAGATTTTCCCGATGGTTCCGGTTTACTGCTGGCAACGGATACGGAAATCACTATTATCAAATCGCAGGGGCAATCTTACATAAAGAATGACGGGTCGCAGGGTATCATGGTCGATGGTCTGGAAATCAAGCTAAGTCAGGGACGAATATTTGGCGCTTTGGCAGCGGATTACTTTATCAACCAGGGTAGCGATAGTGTTACCAAGGGATTGGCCAACAATAAAAAAGGCAGCCTGTCATGGTGGAAAAAGACCTACACCAAACGCGAACGTATGAAGGTGAATATGCCCTGGGGAGTGGCTGCTGTACGAGGTACTATTTTCTCCTGTAACAGTAACAAGGAGTTGAACTCAGATAGCGTCTTGGATGGCCGGACGCAATTCAGCTTTAAAGGGAAGACGATCCTGGTGGAAAGCAACCAAGATAATTATGTGGCTATTAACTCTGCCGGGGCTACTACTGCCTTTGGAATTATGCCTGAGTTCGAAAAGGCACAATGGGCAAAGCACAAATGGTGGGTCTTAAGAATATTGGAGCGGATGCGTGCCAATATTCCGTTATATACCGGACCGTGGTTCAACAGCAGCATAGTATTCGAGGAGATTTTATCCAAAATATATGACACCCTGGAAGACTTAGGGTCCCCCGAATCCTTTCCTAACAACGAGGACGACCAGGGTGGCGGTGGAAACGACCATTCAATCTCCAGAAGTGCCACTCTCAGTAAATTAACAGCGAGTATCGGTAATCTAAGTCCGGACTTTAGCCCTGAGAAACTTGAGTACACACTAAATGTGCCTAATACCGTTGAGACTATTAAAATTACTCCTACTGTTAACAGAAGAGACGCCACCGTCACAATAGATGGGAAAAAAGTGGTGTATGGAGATTCATCCGGGCCGATTTCTCTGACAGCTGGCGTACCCAGAGACATCCTGGTCGTAGTAATGTCCAAAAACGGTAGTAATACTACTTATAAGATAACCGCCATCAGAGCGACTGCGGGCGGAAGTAGTGATTCCAGCCTGAGTAGTTTAACCGTAAGCGGTGGTACACTGGCCCCGGTCTTTACCCCGGCTACTTATACGTATACCTTAAGTGTACCCAATGCCACTGCCACTATTATGGTTACTCCCACTGTCAATGAGAGCAATGCCACCGTGAAAGTACAAGGGATATCGGTAAACAGTGGCAGACCATCCCAGGCTATCTCACTGACTGCCGGAGTACCTAAGGACATCAAGGTGTTGGTAACAGCCCAGAACGGCAGCAATACTACTTATACCATAACCGCCACCAGAGCGGCAGCTTTAAGCGATGACTCCAGCCTGAGTAGTCTAACCGTAAGCGCCGGTACTTTAACCCCTGGCTTCACCTCAGGCAACCATAATTACACCTTAAGCGTCCCTAATGCCAATGCCACTATTACGGTTACTCCAACCGTTAATGAGAACCATGCCGCAGTGACGGTACAAGGAATGTCGGTAACCAGCGGTAACCCATCCCAGGCTATTACCCTACCGGTTAACGAATCCCTGGATATTGGCGTAGTAGTAACAGCCCAGAATACCAGTCAAACCACTTATACCATAACCGCTACCAGAGCGGCCGCAGGTGGAAGCAATGATGCCAGCCTGACCAGTCTGACTAGCAGTGCCGGCACCTGGCTTGCATCTTTTGACCCGAATACCCTTGAGTACCAAATCCGGGTGGAATCAACGGACACGGGGTTAACGGTTGTCCCCACGGTTAATGAAAGCCATGCTACAGTAACCGTAAATGGCTTGCCAGTGACCAGCGGCAATCCCTCGGCTCCAATTACCCTTAATGAACCAGAAGTTCCCTTAAAAATACCGGTTAAAATAACTGCCCAAAACGGAACGACCAGTACTTATACCCTGACATTTACTGTCTATGGGGACTACCATCTTGTATCTGACTGGGGAAGTTATTATAGCCTGTATGGTTATCCTTCCGCCGTAGTACGGGATAGCAGTGGAAATATCTATTTGAATGACGAAGAGAATAAAAGAATCCTGGTGTTTAACGCATCTGGAAACTATTTGCGGTTATGGGATGCCGACGCTGCAAGCCTGGCCATAGACGCTGCCGATAACATCTATTGGGTAGAAAGTGATACATATTACTTTTACAAGTGCGATACCTCCGGTAACGTTTTAGGCGGGCCGTGGGGAGGCGAGAGTCAATTTGAAAGTGCTCAACGCATTGCAGTGGATAATAGCGGAAGAATATATGTAACGGATCAATATGGCAATGGTATCTGGCGTTTAAACTCGGACAATACCTTCACTAGATTTGGAACCACAGGGACCGGAAACGGCCAGCTTAAGGGACCCTATAGTATTGCCATAGACAGTGACGGCACGATTTACGTAGGGGAATATGGCAATCACCGGGTGCAATGGTTTGATCAAGATTTAAACTACCTGGGTAAAATCGATAATATATGGGCTGCCGAAGGTATAGCGGTTAAGGACGGCAACCTGTACGTAACGACAGATAACGATGTCATTGAACAATATAGTATTTCTGACACTAACGCTACGTTACTTCAGACCTATGGATCATCCGGCAGCGGAGATGGTCAATTAGATTACCCGCGTGGCGTGGCCGTAGATAGTGGCGGCAATGTATATGTGGCCGATTTCAGGAACAATCGCATGCAGAAATATGATGCCAGTGGCAATAATACCATGACTATAAGCTTGGCCCAGGCTGATCCCCCTTCTCTGAGCAAATTCAACGGGCCAGGACAGGTGGCTGTGACTCCCTCGGGCAGCATATTGATAGTGGACACTGAAAATTACCGTATTCAGGAATTCGATTCCGATGGCAACTTTATAAGAACATGGGGAAGTAAGGGTAATACTGCCGGGAAGTTTGAAGATAGTCTGTGGTTGGCGGCGGATTCGGGGGGCAATATCTATGTGACAGACTATTGGAATAATCGCGTCCAGAAGTTTGATGCTTCGGGAGGTTATCTTACTGAATGGACATTAAGTGAACCTAAGGGAATAGCCATTGATTCGGCCAATCACATCTATGTATGTCGAGGAACTGGGGACATACAAAAATTTGATACATCGGGAACCTTAATAAGCGAATTTGAAGATGGGGGAAAAGGGCCCATAGCGGTCGATTCAGACGGATATATTTATGTTGTTGGTGGCCGTGTAATTAATAAACTTGCTTCTGACGGTACTATTGTTACCAGTTGGGGAAACCTTGGAAGTTGGGGTGAAGCTTCACCTATAACCGGCTTGGCGACAGATACAGCCGGCCATGTTTTTGTCGTCAACGCAGCAGATAATCGTATTCTTAAGTTTTCCTCCACCGGTATTCTTTTGGCGATAATCGGAGAATCGGATGGGTTGGAGCCCAGCGGGGTGGCCGTTAACAGTTCCGGAGATGTTTACATTAGTGACAGCGGTAATGATAGAATGACTAAATACGCCAGAAGTTAGGATTGTTCTGTTTTAGTTGTCTGGCTGTGTTTATAGATCTGCTAGGTGGCGAGACTAATTATGCTGCCGGGCAATATGTCCAGTAAGGCACAAAATCGGACTAACCGCAGAGGTTAAGAGTTATATAGACCATGAGATTTAACCTTGCTATCCCTCCTTTTAAAATAAAACAGGAAGGCGGTGTAAATAATTGCATCGCTTTCTTGTTTTTGCACTATTCTCATTCCAAAAGTGCTACAGCTTATCAAAGCATTTTTAAGTGTCCTGGTCCGAGAAGCGAGTTTTCATATCTTTTATTTTTGTTTTGTCTTGGTTATTCATCACAACTTACCCTATATTATATGTCAGACTGACGTATGTTAGACTTAACATATTTAACAGTTGCATATAAATGAGGGTTGTTTTTAAAAATCCTTTTGTACCCCAAGTAATGCCCATGGAAATGTTAATGATATGGGATAAGCATTTGTTCGCGAAAGCACCGTTCCCATGTCAATACCTTCATTCATTCACCTCCCCTTGTCAATCCGTGTCACACCTGCATTGATACAAGATGATATTTTAAAGTTTCATTCATAGCGAAAATGCTTCTCAAATTTACCCGTAATACAATTGACTTCCAACCAGGCAAAATAACTGAAATTAACCTTAATTTTCTTTTAATATAATAAATTTTTCATAAAAGGAAGGAACTTAATTAATATCTAGCGAAAGTATTGTTGGAAAATTTTGAAACGGAATTTTCAGAAAACAATTAACCCAGACTATGGGGATTAAAAACGGAGGTGAAGCCCTTAAGGAATCATAATAAGTGTTTTATTAAAAAACCAGTAAATGTAAACGAATCATTGAAGGGGATTTAACTAATTAGGGGGTATAATAGGAAATGGCAAATTATATGGATTTATATAAAGAAAAACTGGTTACGGCCGAAGAGGCTGCTAGGGCAGTTAAATCCGATAGCATAATTGAATATGGACAGTTTGCTACCAAACCGGTAGATTTTGATGTGGCTTTGGCAGCCCGCGCTGGAGAAGAAGGTCTAGTTAATGTAACTATTCGAGCTACCGGAAGTGTCCTCCCTATTCCGGAAGTGGTCAAAAACGATCCTAAACAAAAGACATTTCATTATGGCAGTTGGTTCTTTACTATGTTAGATCGCAAAATGTGTGACCTGGGTCTCTCTATTCATTACCCATTTAATTACCACGAGGCTAATGGTTTGGGCTATGATGAAGCCTATACATTTGGCTGGCCTGATGTTTGGTGTGCTCAGGCATCCCCCATGGATAAACATGGATTTTTTAACTTTGGCATAGCCAATTCTCACAACCGGGCTATGGCCAAGGCGGCCAGGGTCGCAATAGTAGAAGTAAATGAAACGGTTCCCCGGTGTCTGGGTGGTTTTGAAGAGGCCGTACATATCAGCGAGATCGATTATATTATTGAAAGCAAAAATACACCGATATTCGCCACGCCTCCTTCACCCGATCCCACCCCAGCCGAAAGGCGCATGGCCGAACTGATAGTGGAAGAAATAGTGGACGGTGCCTGTGTCCAACTGGGAATAGGTGCCCTGCCTAATACCATAGGATTGATGATTGCCGATTCCGACTTAAAGGATCTCGGGGTGCAGAGCGAAATGTTCTGCGACGCTTATGTAAAAATGTATGAGGCCGGTAAAATCACCAATGCTAAAAAAGCGGTTGACCGGTTCAAATCCACCTACGCTTTTTGTCTGGGAACCCAGGAAACCTATGAATTCATGGATGACAACCCTTACCTGGCTTCCTGCCCGGTAGTCTATACCAACGATCCTTCCAGGGTTCGGCTGAACGACAATATGATATCTATTAATAACATACTGGAAATGGACCTCTTTACTCAGGTTTGTTCTGAATCTAAAGGCACGCGTCAGATTTCCGGCACCGGCGGGCAGGTGGATTTTGTAATAGGTGCATTTGAATCCAAGGGAGGAAAAAGCTTTCTGGCCTTCTCGTCTACTTTTAAAGACAGTGAGGGAAATCTCCATTCCCGAATTCAGCCAATGTTAACTCCCGGAGCTATTGTCACAGTACCCCGGGCAATGGTGCAATACATAGTTACTGAATACGGAAAAATAGCGTTAAAGGGCAGATCAATATATGAAAGGGCTGAAATGATTATATCAATTGCCCATCCTGATTTCCGTGACGATTTAATCAAGGAAGCTGAGAAACTTAAGATCTGGCGCCGTAGTAATAAAATCGAATAAAGGTTTGTCTAATACGCCGCAGTCTCTGACTGCGGCGTTTATTATTCTTATCCACTTTTCGCCTCCATTTAATGTCTATAGAGTTAACGAATCATGCTCAAGAAATATGATTTTCATCCGATATATTAATTACGAGCGTTGATGTAGGAGGCTTCGAACAATTGGTTGATAGATCAAATCAAAATGACGGTTACGTTAAGGAATTGGAACTGAAGACCAGTGAACTTGAACAAAAATCTCTGGAGATATCTTTGCAGGCTTTGAAACTTGAAGAATGGGTAAGAGTAATGCAGGATCGGTTGCTTAAAACCAATACGATGAATAATATTCTTTATGATTTTATTAGTGGGCTGGGTCTTACACGTGAATTAGAAGCTTATGCTCGACAACGTAGTTCCAGCGAAACACTGAATTAGTTTATTAAACAAAATAATACTGGCAGAAGCCCGGTCGATACCGGGCTTTTGCCGTTAATGGAAGTGGCCAAGCTTTATTCTTAAGCCCATTAGACGGGGGGGCATTTGTCGACAAATTGACCAGCTAATAAAGGAAATAACACTGTATTTGTCGAACAAATATTTTATATAGGGAAAAAACGTGATTAAAATGAGAGGAGGTAAAAATGAGATAGGCATTGGAGATCAATCTCCTAATTAATCAGTGATATCCGTTGCGTATTATAAGCGACTAAGCAATGGGGGGTTGAAAAGGTGAGTTCAAAATTCAATTATAATGAAGAAGCGGTTAATAATCTGAGAATTGAGGATACCAGCGTATTAGATAATCTGATTAATGCGAAATCCGCACGAGAATATCATTTGAAAAAGAACCGGTCTAAAGTCGACAAGCGCATGACCCTGAAGGAAGCAGTAGCTAGGTTCGTCGAAGATGGGGACTGCTATGCCGATACGGGTTTTGGATATGTTAGAACACCCCTCCAGGTTCACTGGGAGGTAATGCGTCAAAGGAAAAAGAACCTCCAATATATTGGTTCGCCGAATACCAACCAATCTTATGTGGAGTATACAGGTTGCGGCCGATATTCTCATAATTCGTATACCGGAGCAGAAATGCGAGGTATCGATCGCATTTATGGACAGCTTATTAAGGATAAAAAAGTCCAGGTACTTTCTGAATGGGGCCACGGCTCTATGGGCCTGGGATTTAAGGCGGCACAGTTTGGCGCCCCCTTCATAGCTTCCAAGCAACTGCTCGGTTCAGAAATGTTGAAATATAATCCCTACGTTAAGGTTGAAAACAATCCTTTTCAAAAGGATAAAGACCCCGTATGTATGATACCCGCCCTCTATCCGGATGTTACTTTCATTCATTGTCAACAGGCTGATATGTATGGCAATGGTAAAATTTATGGACCTCCCGTAAACGATATTGCTCTGGCTTTCGCATCTCGTAAGGTTGTCATAACCTGTGAAGAAGTAGTTCCAGAAATGGAAATGCGCTTTAATACCAAGGATAATGCTATACCATTTATGTTGGTTGACGCTGTAGTAGAGCTTCCTTACGGTTGCCTTCCCGGAAGCTGTCCAGGCTATTATTACTGGTCAAGGGAATGGTGGGAATGGGGCCTCCGAATTGCATTCGCCAATAAGAAAAAGGAATGTGCTGACGATTTCTTGAATTACTGGGTTTTTGATTGTCAGGATCAGTATCAATTTGTTGACAAGCTTAATTCGCATTTTGGCGGTATGCGTTACATTGATAACCTGCGTCGGGTTACTAAGGCCGAAGAGTTGGCCAATGAAGAATCCGGAGTCGATTTTAACTACCCGCAGGTTATCCCTGTTTGGGAATAGAGAAGGAGGCGTTAAAATGGCTTTAGTACCAGCTAATCCGCTTGAACAGCTTGCCTATAATATTTCGTTACAGATAAAAGACGGGCAGATAGTATATGTTGGAACTGGTCTTCCCATGGTTGGAGCAATTTTGGCAGCTAAAACTCATGCCCCGCATATAACCCTGGTGTATGAAAGTGGGGGGCAGGACCCTCTATCCGGTCCGATGCCCTGGTCGGTGGGAGGCCCGGCGACTTACCGCAAGGCCCCAATGAGCCTTGAAATGCCACTGTCTTTTGCTATGGCCACTAACGGGTATGTTGATATAGCTTTCCAGGGAGCAGCTCAAATTGACATGTACGGCAATCTGAACACCCATATTATAGGCGGAGGATTTTTTGATTTTCGGGTTCGTTTAACCGGTAGCGGCGGCGGTAATGACCTGAGTTCGACTACTGAAAATGTAGTATTGGTGGGACTGCAAACTCCGGATAAATTCCCAGCCAAATTAGATTTTCTGACCAGCCCGGGCTTCCTCTCTGGCGGTAATAGCCGCAAAGAAGAAGGGCTGCTGGGCAATGGCCCCCAATCGGTGGTTTCCCAGCTAGGAGTAATGGATTTTGAACCTGATTCCAAACGGATGAGAATAAAGGGCCTAAATCCGGGAATGACGGTTGAGATTGCTCAAGCCTGTACTGGATTCGAGTTGATGGTTCCAGACCACATTGAAGAGATACCAGCTGTTAGTGAAGATATTCTGGAAATACTTCGTAATGAAGTAGATCCGCGCGCTATATTTATTGCATGGCCACCCAGGGGGTAACAGGCGGTTAAAATCATAGTAATATGTTATATTAAGACTCGTTAAGAGTACTTGACTGCGATGGTAGGCTGTAGTAGAATACTCATGCCATTGCAGGCGTGGCGGAATTGGCAGACGCGCCGGATTTAGGTTCCGGTGGTAATTCCGTGCGGGTTCGACTCCCGCCGCCTGCACCATTAAGAAATAAGAGGGTTCCGAAAAACGGAACCCTTTCTTGTACTTTGGGAAGTATATCCGTTCTGACGATTTTGAGTGTTTAATTGGGAAGTTTATCTGGGCTTAGTGGTGAAAACTCGGTTTCCGAGTATTCAGAAGAATCTTCGTTTTGATTGACTGGGGCCTGGAGAGTAAATATCAGTATTCTGACAAAGTTCTCCAGTTCAGGTTCAAGATTGGTGGATTCTCGTAAAAACTCTTGGAGCAGGTTAATTGTATGCTGCCGCGGTGTGAGACGATTATGTAGCAACCTGTGCACATCCTTCACTATAAGTTTATGTTTGTCTATTAGTTTGACGTTGGGTTACAAGTTGTAGTTGCTGCCCAAAATTGCCTGCGATACTTGGTTTTGTAACATTTAATCAAGTTGCGGTTTTCCGTCCTAACTGAATACTCAGGTAAGTGAAGAAGTCCGCCCTGGTCTGAGTTATGGGATGACCGGGAAATTTTTTAGGTAAAAGCAAAGCATCAATCATTTCGGGACGGGCTGCAAGATATTGGGAAAAATCCTCTATTAATGAAATATTACATTCGGTTGGATCCCCGTTTAATGGCTTCAAATTGAGACTCAATTCATTACCCAGCGTAATTGCAACACCGGTCGGGTCCTCCCCAGGGCAGGAGGCAAGCAGCAAACGGTGTTCGTCAAGGATTAAATAACACCAGGTTAAGTTTTCGGAACTATTACCAATGTACAGGAAGCGCGATGAGTCAGTACTCAACGGAACAAAAGAATCATGATTGTTAAGAACTTCCCTTGTTCGTACGGCGTCTATGTCGCAATACTCATGCCAGGAAGGGGCGAAAGGAGTTTGTTCCACTATAGTGATAACTTCTTGTTCAGTGTCAATCAGTGCTTGATTTATTCGGCCAAGAAATGCCGGTGCATGATTCTTGCAATATTCTTCTGAATTTTTTCGATTGTATCCTTTTTCAGTTAATGATGCAATTAAGGTATCTTCAAGCTGTTTAACATTATAGGGCATCAACAGCAACCATGGTTCCTGCAAATATGAACTCTTATCGACCGGAAGCAACCTGGTTACTACCACATCTCCAGTTACAAAGTCGGGAAAGTTTTTGTATAAGACTTGAGTACTATCTTTAGGGTAAAGGAGATTTTCCATTCGAAAGTACTTCCCTTTCAGGCTTTTTACCCAATACGGAGCAATGCAACTGGAAATCAAGTTTCTTAGCGCTGTATATTCTGCATGACTCAAGGAGTGATCTAAATCTTTGAGAACGTTTTCCGCAATAGTATTGTTTCTTTTATCGGGACGATAATCGAGTAATAACCATTCTTCAAAAAATAATAAATAAATTCGCTGGAAAATAGTTCGCTGCATAAAATCAGTTATTTTTTCGAGGGCCAGGTTCTGGAAAAACGAAATCTGTAAATCCTCTTGTTGAGCCTGGGATAGATAATTATTCTTATAGGTACTGATACGTTCCATTATCGAGATGTAAGTGTCAATCTTCTCGTGCAAATCCAAAGCTGACCACTTCAATTTGTTCACCCCTTCACAAAAGAGGCCCTCATTTTTTTATATTATCCTTAATAGCACAATTTTCCTCCTTTTGTTTATTAAAACCCTAATAATAATCTTTTCCATTTTCAGGAGTCATGAAAAGACGGTGCAGGATGAGGCCCGCGATAAACCCGCCAATATGTGCGGAAAAAGCAATTTGTGCAACACCACCGGTTTGTGGAGCGAGGCTCCCAAATATCTGAAGGATTATCCAGATAGCCAAATAGATAAATGCGGGAATGTCGATTAACCAGAAGAAAAAAAATATAGGAACCAGGGTCAGTATTTTGGCCCGGGGATACAGAACGAAATAAGCACCCATTACTCCTGCTATAGCACCGGATGCGCCAACCGTGGGAATCTGGGAGGAGGGGTCGACATAAACCTGTGTAGCTCCAGCTATTATTCCGATTATTAGGTAAAAAAAGGTGAAATTCAAAGGTCCCATACGATCTTCTACATTATCACCAAACAACCATAAGGCCCACATGTTCCCTATTAGATGCATCCACCCGCCATGTAGAAACATTGAAGTGATAAAAGGCGTAAAGGTTAATATTAGATTATTTGAGGGATTAGTTACACGGGTGGGTACTAGTCCGTACTGGTTTAAAAACAGCTGTAAATCACTGTTCCCTAACATGATTTCATGAATAAACACCAGAACATTTATTATGATAAGAAGCAAAGTCACCAGCGGAAAGTGCTGGCTGGGTACTCTATCTTTTAAAGGAATCAAAGAGACTTCTCCTTTTACTTTTAGACATTATATTCCTTGCCATATTTATAGCAAGGGCTATGGTAAAAAGTACTGCCCGGCGCGGGGCTAAGGGAACTGATTTGGCCGCGCCTGTCTTGTACTTTTAGACATTATATTTCTTGCAATATTTATGGCAATTAATGAAGCTTGTTGGCTAAAGCCAACGGGCCGCACGCTTTCGGTATTTTACTTCTCGCTTTGCTCGGGTAAAACACTCGAAATCGTCCGAATGTAAAAAGTACTGCGCGGGGCTAAGGGAACCGATTTAGCCTCGCCTGCCTTGTCCTATTATAACATTGGCAGAAATTCAATAATGATAGCAGCAACCCCGGATGTGGTCTAATCTGTAACGCTCAATGATATTAACAAGTAATTAACTTAAGTCTCAACATCAATAGAATAATTATACGGGTGTCTGTAAATAATTGGCTAGTGTAGGCTGGGGCTTGACTTTGAAGGTAATGGTGAATATTCTATTGTATAGATGGTTACAGAATGCGGAAGTGGCTCAGTGGTAGAGCATCGCCTTGCCAAGGCGAGGGTCGCGAGTTCGAATCTCGTCTTCCGCTCCAGGAAGGAACCACCTCGACCTTCGGTCGAGGTGTTTTTTTGGTTGATCAAGGTATTTTGAGCCGGAAAGAGTTTCACAGAAGAAGGAAATTATTATGTGTTGTAGAACAAGTTATTCACCGGGTTACCATGATCATAGAATAATAAATATGAATCTGGTTGGGATAGGTTATTAGTAGGTCGCAAAACTCAGAACAGGAGGAGCATAAATGAAAACTAAGCTGGAGAGAATAGAGGCGAATGAGGTAGCTTTGGAAATTGAGGTCGAAGTTGGCAAGGTTGAAAAAGCGACCCAAACGGCTTATCTCAAACTAGTTAAGAAGGTTAATGTGCCAGGCTTTCGCAAGGGCAAGGTGCCTCGCCCAATATTTGAAGCTTTCGTAGGAAAAGAGGCTTTATTCGAAGAAGCACTTGAGGAAGTAATCCCAGAGGCTTATGAACAAGCGGTACAGGATAACGATATTGAACCGGTTGCGCGTCCGAAAATAGACATAGTACAGTCCGAGGAAGGCAAACCTTTGATTTTTAAGGCCAGTGTTGTGGTTAAACCTGAGGTTAAGTTGACTGGAGATCTTAAGGGTCTTGTAGTTAAAGTGCCGCAACTTGAGATTAAGGATGAAGATGTTGACAGCCGATTAGAAATAATGAGAAACCGTTACGCCCAACTGGTTAAGGCTGATGATACAGCAGAGGCGCTACTTGGTGATGTTTTAACCATTGATTTTACGGGATATTTAGGGGATGAACCGTTCCCAGGAGGGACCGGACAGGATTATTCGTTGGAACTAGGGTCTAATACGTTTATCCCCGGGTTTGAGGAACAATTGGTGGGAACCAAAAGCGGCCAGGATGTAACGGTTAATGTTACCTTCCCTAAAGACTACCATGCTGAAGACTTAAAAGGACAAGAAGCTCGTTTTGAAGTTATGGTTAAAGAATTAAAAAAGCGAGAGTTGAGTCCGTTAAATGATGATTTCGCTAAAGATGTCAGCGATTTTGATACTTTAGAAGAACTCAAGGATGATATCAGAAAGAACCTGCAGGAACTGGCGGAAAAACGTAGAACCCAGATGATAAGAAGCAGAGTAATAACTGCCGCATGTGATACAGTAGAAGTAGAAATTCCAGTCGAAATGATTGAAAGTGAAGTCGATATATTATTAAGACAGTTTGAAGAACGATTAATGTACCAGGGATTAAACCTGGAGCAATATATGCAAATAACAGGCGTAGACGCTGCGGGGCTCCGGTCGGAGTTTAAGCCTCAAGGCGAGAAGGTTGTCAAAGAGAATCTGGTTCTTGAAGCACTAGCTAAGGAGATGGATCTTAAGGTAACCGAAGAAGACTTTGAAGCCGAGGTCGACAAAGCAGCGAAGGAATACGGTATTAATCCCGAAGAGCTAAAGGTTAATATGACTAATGCCAGACCCCGTATTGAATTTGGGATTATACTGGATAAAGCAGCTAATTATCTTATAGATAACGCCGTAATTGAAGAAGATAGTATTGCTGACGCAGATGAAGAGGAACCACTTGATTAAAGAATGATTAATTTAAGAGAAAGAGGTGAATATAATGTCCCATCTGGTGCCTATGGTAGTAGAGCAAAGCAATCGAGGAGAACGGGCCTATGATATCTATTCCCGTTTATTGAAAGACCGCATTATATTTCTTGGGAGTGCCGTTGACGACCAGGTTGCCAATCTAATAATTGCACAACTTTTATTTTTGGAGGCGGAAGATCCGGATAAAGATATTCACCTTTATATCAATAGTCCGGGGGGTTCTATTTCTGCCGGGTTAGCCATATATGATACCATTCAACATGTACGTCCAGATGTTTCAACTATCTGTGTAGGTTTGGCGGCTAGCATGGGCGCGTTTCTGTTATGCGCTGGTGCCAAAGGTAAACGTTTCGCATTACCCAACAGTGAGATAATGATTCATCAACCCTGGGGGCAGACTGAAGGGCAGGCAACAGATATTGAGATTCGTGCTCGCAGACTACTCAGAATGAAAAATGATCTGAACCGTATTTTGGCCGAAAGGACCGGGCAGAAGCTCGAAAAGATTGAACATGATGTGGAAAGAGACTATTTTTTGACCGCGGAAGAAGCCAAGGCATATGGCATTATTGACGAGGTTATGACTCAGGCTAAGCGGGCGAAAAAAGCCTAGCTCTCCGGAAGAGAGGTGAGTTTATGCAAAGGTTCGGAGATGAACGAGGACAATTAAAATGCTCTTTTTGTGGTAAGCTTCAGGATCAGGTTAAGAAGTTAGTAGCAGGACCTGGGGTCTATATTTGTGATGAATGTATTGAACTCTGCAACGAGATAATTGAAGAGGAACTGGCAGAAGACTTTGGCTTCGAAATGGGGGATATCCCAAAACCCCAGGAGATTAAAGAGATACTTGATCAATATGTTATTGGACAGGAAAAAGCTAAAAAAATCATGGCTGTGGCTGTATACAACCACTATAAGCGTATTAATCTGGGAATGAAACTTGATGATGTTGAGCTTCAAAAGAGTAACATTTTAATGCTCGGACCAACTGGAAGTGGTAAAACGCTTTTGGCCCAGACCCTGGCTAAAATATTAAATGTTCCTTTCGCTATAGCGGATGCCACCAGTCTTACAGAAGCCGGGTATGTTGGAGAAGATGTTGAAAACATTCTTCTTAAACTAATTCAAGCGGCAGATTATGATATTGAAAAAGCTGAAAAAGGTATCGTTTACATCGATGAAATTGATAAAATTGCACGTAAAACCGATAATCCTTCGATAACCAGAGATGTGTCCGGTGAAGGTGTGCAGCAAGCTCTGTTAAAGATTCTCGAAGGGACGGTAGCCAGTGTTCCGCCTCAGGGAGGCAGGAAACATCCACACCAGGAGTTTATTCAAATTGATACCTCCAATATCCTTTTTATCTGCGGTGGGGCTTTTGAAGGTGTCGATAAGATTATTCAGCAGCGCACAGGACAGAAGACTATGGGATTCGGGGCAGAGATTAAAACCAAGCGGGAAAAAAATATCGGAGAGATTTTACAGCATATCCTTCCCCAGGATCTTTTGAAATTCGGTCTAATACCTGAATTTGTAGGCCGGGTCCCAATTATAGCTTCTCTTGATGCATTGGATGAGTCGGCTTTGATCAGGATTCTAACTGAGCCCAGGAATGCTTTAGTAAAACAGTATCAAAAAATGCTTGATTTGGATGGAGTTACTCTAGAGTTTACCGAGGATTCGATGAAAGCTATTTCTTCGGAGGCCTTAAGAAGAAATACTGGGGCCAGAGGGTTACGGGCTATAGTAGAGGATATAATGCTTGATGTGATGTATGATGTTCCTTCCAGGGCAGATGTTACCAAGTGTGTGGTTACTAAAGATGTCGTTCAAAAGAAGGAAAAGCCTTTACTGGTGACCGTTGAACCCAGGCGAAAGGTTAATTAGATAAAAATTAGGGTTTAATTACAGGGTATTTTCTAGGTTAATTATAAAGAGGCAGTAAACTGCCTCTTTTTTACTGCCAGATTAGCTATTTATTATTCGCTCATCGGTAATAATATGAAAAAGAACTTGGAAGGAATGGATAGATGAGCGAGACTTTTTCAGGTTTGAGTGGAATTCTTGCTTTAGTGCAGTTTTTCTTCGCCGTGGTTATCGGTTTGTATTTTTGGAATCTGTTGCGCAATCAGCAGGGAAACAAGACTGCCGTTGTCAAGGAATCCTATAAGGAAAAGGATAAAATCCGAAGGATGCGGGAGTTCACTCTTACCGAACCACTTTCCAGTCTTACCCGTCCTCAAAGCTTTGAGGAGATTATTGGACAGGAAGACGGCATAGAAGCTTTACGAGCTGCGCTTTGCGGCCCTAATCCTCAGCATGTAATTATCTATGGCCCTCCCGGGATCGGAAAGACAGCGGCAGCCCGTCTGGTATTGGAAGAGTGCCAAAAGAGTTCATTCTCTCCTTTTAATGATAGTTCCGCTTTTGTTGAGGTCGATGCCACGGTGGCAAGATTTGACGAGCGCGGAATTGCTGACCCTTTAATTGGTTCGGTTCATGATCCTATTTATCAGGGAGCAGGCCCCTTAGGAGTTGCTGGGGTACCTCAGCCCAAACCGGGAGCTGTAACCCGGGCTCATGGAGGTATTCTCTTTATAGATGAGATCGGGGAACTGCACTCTATTCAGATGAACAAACTATTAAAGGTTTTAGAGGATCGTAAGGTTCTACTGGAAAGTGCTTATTATAGTAAAGAGGATACGAATATCCCGGCCCATATTCACGACGTGTTTCAGAATGGGTTGCCAGCTGATTTTCGTTTAGTTGGAGCTACTACGCGCATGCCGCACGATATTTCACCTGCCCTGCGTTCCCGTTGCCTTGAAGTTTTCTTCCGTCCGCTGGAAAAGCATGAGTTAAAAATAATTGCCAGCAAGGCATTAGAAAAAGTGGGCAGCACCATGGATGAAGAAGCTTTAGATGAACTGTCCCGTTATGCGTCCAACGGCCGGGAGGCTGTTAATATGGTTCAATTGGCCACTGGCATAGCTCGCGGCCGGAATACTGATATGGTTACTCTTGATACTATGGAAAAGGTTATCCTAAATGGACAGTATTCACCTCGACTCGAAAACCAGCATGGCATTAAACCGCGGGTCGGGGTAGTTAATGGCCTAGCCGTTTATGGACCCAATCTAGGAGTGGTTATCGAAGTAGAAGCAGTGGCGTTTGAAGTTGAAAAGGGGAATGGACATGTTTCAGTTACCGGGGTAATCGAGGAAGAGCAGTTAGGTGATCACGGTAAGACGGTAAAAAGAAAGAGTATGGCCCGGGGAGCAGTTGATAATGTAATGACAGCATTACGATGTATTTGTGATTTCGATCTAAGGAATTATGATATATATATAAACTTCCCGGGAGGTACGCCGGTTGACGGGCCCTCAGCGGGTATTGCTATGGCGATAGCCCTATATTCTGCGATTAAAGAAATAAAACTGGATCATCTGCTGGCTATGACCGGAGAAGTTACCGCCCGGGGCAAAATAAAACCAGTTGGAGGAATAATACCAAAAATAGAGGCAGCGAGAAAAGCGGGAATTAAACGAATATTAATTCCTGGCGATAACTGGTTAAGGATTTTTGACGGCATATCGGATACGGAAGTACTGCCAATAAATACGGTAGAAGAAGTATTAAATTTAATTGAGGCAGGTTTTAATACCGGGTCTACCTATACCAGTCATGTGTTGGATCTGGATGGGTGCCTCCCGGCGTGTCGCCAAATCAATTCCGGGGAGAATTCACAGGTATAAGTACAAAGGCTAAAGACCAGAGTCTAACGGTTTTTGAAGGCCTATGGCTGCTGGTATATAATTAATATGTACACTTGGCTATATTAAGTAAGTTATAATTGTTGCTGTTCCGTCGAGTTGCGGCCCAATTTTACATATAGTAGAATATACTTGCGTTTTGATGCTGGGGGTGTTCTATTGGTTGGAAAAGATATAGTCGACAGAGTTCGTGATCTGCCTCTTCTCCCTTTAAGAGGTCTTTTGGTATTTCCTTATATGGTTATTCACCTGGATGTCGGCCGGGAAAAATCAATTAAGGCTATTGAAGAGGCAATGATCAATGACAAGGAAATATTTTTAACGACCCAGAAGGAAGCTCATACCGATGATCCCGGGGAAAATGATATATACCGGATTGGCAGTGTGGCAGAAATAAAGCAAGTACTAAAAATGCCAGGCGGCACTATGCGGGTTTTGGTAGAAGGACTACACAGAGGAGAAATTCTGGAATTCATCGAGGAGCCTTCTCATATTACAGTTAAGATCAGGGAAATTATTGAGGATCAATGCGAAAAAACATCTGAGGTTGAGGCTTTAACCAGAACTCTGATCTATCAGTTTGAACAATATGTACGCATGAGTAAAAAGATCCCGCCTGAGACTGTGGTATCGGTTGTAGCTATTGAAGACCCCGGTCGTTTAGCCGATGTTGTTGGTTCGCATCTGGCGTTAAAGATAAATGAAAAGCAAGATATTTTAGAGGCCATTGATATAAAACGTCGCCTGGAATTATTGTGTGAATTACTGGCCAAAGAAATGGAAGTTCTAGAGCTGGAACGCAAGATAAATATCCGGGTACGCAAACAGATGGAAAAAACCCAGAAAGAGTATTACCTGAGAGAACAGATTAAAGCCATTCAAAAAGAATTGGGTGACAAGGATGACCGAACAGCTGAGGTTGAGGAACTTCGGGAAAAAATAGCCGAAGCTTCATTGCCCAAAGAAGTTGAAGAGAAGGCTTTAAAGGAACTGGAAAGACTTGAGAAAATGCCGCCTATGGTAGCCGAAGCGGTTGTAGTCAGGAATTATTTAGATTGGGTTTTGGCCTTGCCCTGGAGTCATGAGACCAGGGATAGATTAGATTTAAGTGTAGCTGAGCGAATACTTGATGAAGATCATTACGGTCTCGAAAAGCCCAAAGAAAGAATTTTAGAATACCTGGCTATACGCAAACTGGCCAAGAAAATGAAGGGGCCTATTCTTTGCTTTATAGGGCCTCCTGGCGTGGGGAAAACAAGTTTAGGTAAGTCAATAGCCCGGGCTTTAAACCGCAAATTCGTTCGTATGAGTCTGGGCGGTATTCGAGATGAAGCAGAAATTAGAGGTCACCGGCGTACCTATGTTGGCTCAATGCCCGGAAGAATCCTTCAGGGTATGAAACAGGCGGGATCACGCAATCCGGTATTCCTATTGGATGAAATTGATAAAATGACGGCTGATTTTCGGGGAGACCCATCTTCGGCTTTGCTTGAGGTTTTGGATCCCGAACAGAACTATATGTTTAGTGACCATTATATTGAGGTCCCATTTGATCTTTCCAAGGTGATGTTTATTACGACGGCTAATTCACCTCATAATATTCCTAAGCCCTTGCTGGATCGGATGGAAGTTATTTATTTATCAGGTTACACCGAGGAAGAAAAGGTTCGAATAGCCTTGGATTATCTAGTAAAAAAACAGGTTAAGGAACACGGCTTAAAACCCCGTAATCTAAAAATATCAGAAGGCGCTATACGTAAAATAGTTCGGGAATATACCAGAGAGGCCGGTGTACGAAACCTGGAACGAGAGATAGCTTCTATCTGCCGTAAATCGGCCCGGGAAGTGGTCAAGGACCGCAAACTGGAAATAAGGGTTAGCTTTAATAATTTACGCAATTATTTAGGAACCGAACGCTACCGCTATGGTGTAGCCGAGGAAAAACAGCAGGTTGGAGTAGCCACCGGGCTTGCCTGGACAGATGCAGGGGGAGATATACTATCTATTGAGGTGGCATTGCTTAAAGGCAAAGGCAATTTAACCCTGACCGGGCAACTCGGAGATGTTATGAAAGAGTCCGCCCAGGCTGGACTGTCTTATGTAAGATCACGACAGGATTCTCTGGGCATTGAAGATAATATGCAGGAAAAATGGGATATTCATTTGCATGTTCCTGAAGGCGCGATACCTAAAGATGGGCCTTCAGCTGGTATTACTATAGCTACCTCTTTGGCTTCGGCATTTAGTAAGAAGCCTATACGCAATGATGTTGCCATGACAGGCGAAATAACGTTGCGGGGCCGAGTTCTGCCGGTAGGCGGAATAAAAGAAAAAGTATTAGCAGCCCACCGGGCAGGTATTAAAACAGTAATTCTCCCTGCTGATAATAAGAAGGATTTAGAGGATGTCCCGGTCAATGTCAGAAGAAAAATGAATTTTGTTATGGTCGACCATATGGATCAGGTTTTGAATCGGGCCCTGGCTGAAACTGAAAATGTGCATTAAATCTGCCACCTTAATAACGTCAGCCTATAATTTGCAGCAGCTTCCCGAACCGTCCTACCCGGAAATAGCCCTGGTGGGACGTTCTAATGTGGGAAAATCAAGCTTTATAAACCGGCTTACAAACCGCCGAGCCTTAGCCCGGATCAGCGGAAAACCAGGGAAGACCCGGAGTGTTAATTTTTATTTATTGGATCAAAGCTGGTACCTGGTTGATTTACCTGGCTATGGCTATGCGGGCGTGGCCCGGCAGGAGAGAGATTCCTGGGCACGCCTGATTGAAGGTTTTCTGCGTGAACGCCAATCAATACGCGGTTTGATACATCTGGTTGATATAAGACACCCTCTTCAGGAGAATGATAAGGTAATGCAGGAATGGATAGGTCATTACAACATTCCCTGTCTGGTGGTGGCAACTAAAAGTGATAAGCTTTCCCGGGGCAAACAGATAGAACAGATCAAAGTTTTACGGAAAAACATTGAACCCGGTAAAAAGATCATTGCCTTCTCGGCAGTAACCGGTGATGGCTTAGAGAGTATCATAGAAGTTCTTAAGGAGTGGCTGCAGGATTGAATCCTGCAGTCGGTTTTTGTATCCTTAGAATCGGGACATAATGTATAGTGTAGCCAATGAGGAGGGTTAATTGAAATGAGCGACCTTAACAGCCTAACCAAGGTATATAACCCGGAAGAAGTAGAAAAGAAATGGTACGATTACTGGACGGAAAAAGGGTATTTTACTCCTGGGGAAAATACTTCGGGAAAGGCTTTTTCTATTGTTATGCCTCCCCCCAATGTTACAGGTTCCCTTCATCTAGGCCACGCCATGGATATGACTCCCCAGGACATTCTTACCCGCTGGCGTAGGATGCAGGGTTATAATGCCCTGTGGCTTCCGGGAACTGATCATGCCGGTATTGCCACCCAAGCCAAGGTTGAGGAGAGCCTCACGAATGAGGACTTAAATAAATACGATATGGGGCGGGAAGGCTTCCTGGAACGGGTATGGGAATGGAAACGAACATATGGCAACCGTATAACCAACCAGCTCAAAAAGATAGGGGCTTCATGTGACTGGAGCCGGGAACGCTTCACCATGGATGAGGGTTGTTCCCGCGCGGTAAGAGAAGTTTTTGTTTCTTTATTTGAAAAGAATTTAATATATCAAGGTGATTATATTATTAACTGGTGTCCGAGATGCAGAACTGCTATATCGGACATTGAGGTGGAACATGAGGAGGATCAGGGCCACCTCTGGCATATAAAATACCCGGTCCAGGATAGCAGTGAATACGTGGTAGTAGCTACAACCAGGCCAGAAACCATGCTCGGTGACACCGGGGTGGCGGTTCATCCCGATGATGAACGTTATCAGAACCTGATCGGGAAAAACGTTATGCTTCCATTAATGAACCGGCTAATTCCGGTTTTTGCCGATGAATATGTTGACCGGGAATTTGGTACCGGTGCGGTTAAGGTGACACCAGCCCATGATCCCAATGACTTTGAGATGGGGCTGCGACATAATCTGGAACAGATAAACATAATGGATGATCAAGCAATAATGAATCAAAATGCCGGAGCCTATGAAGGCATGGAACGTTATGATTGCCGCCGGCGGGTTGTTGAAGATCTTGAGAAATTAGGCTGCCTTTTGAAAATAGAAGAACACCGGCATGCGGTTGGCCATTGTCAGAGATGTGATACGGTGGTTGAGCCTTTAATATCGAAACAGTGGTTTGTTCGGATGAAGCCTCTGGCGGAACCAGCAATTCAAAAGGTTTTGGACGGAGAGATCAGGTTTGTTCCTGAACGGTTTACCAAGATTTATATCAGCTGGATGGAAAACATACGTGACTGGTGTATCTCCAGACAATTATGGTGGGGACACAGAATTCCGGTCTGGTATTGCGAGTGCGGGAAAGTGATCTGTTCCAAAACAGATCCGGACGCGTGTCCTGAATGTGGTTCTGATAAACTTGTCCAGGATCCAGACGTTCTTGATACCTGGTTCAGTTCGGCCCTTTGGCCCTTTTCTACCCTGGGTTGGCCCGATCAGACCAAAGACATTGAAACATACTACCCTACAAGTGTTCTGGTAACCGGCCGTGATATTATTTTCTTCTGGGTAGCCCGAATGATTTTTTCCGGTATTGAAAATACCGGAAAAGTACCGTTTTTTGATGTAAATATTCATGGTTTGGTTTTGGACGGGCTGGGTCGGAAAATGAGTAAATCATTAGGGAACGGAATAGACCCTATTGAAGTAATTGATAAATACGGAGCGGACACTTTAAGGTTTTCCTTGATCAATGGTGTAACGCCGGGTAATGACGTTAGATTCAATCTAGAAAAAGTTGAAAACACCCGTAACTTCGCCAATAAGATATGGAATGCCAGCCGCTTTGTTTTGATGAATCTCGACAATTACCAGGAAGTTGCTATGAAGGAAGAGGACCTTGTTCTGCCTGACCGGTGGATTATTAATAAGCTTGGCCGCACCATTAATGAGGTCACTCGTCTGCTGGAACGTTACGAGTTCGGGGAAGCAGCCAGAATTCTATATGATTTTATTTGGGATGATTTTTGCGATTGGTATATTGAGTTGGTTAAACCAAGATTATACCGTCCGCGCAAGCCCGAGGACAGAACTGTAGTCCAGAACCTTTTGGTTTATGTTTTGACAGATATTTTAAAACTGCTTCATCCTTTCATGCCGTTTATAACTGAGGAGATTTACCAACACCTGCCAGGAGCACACGAAAGCATCATGATAGAGCCCTGGCCTACATCAAAAGGTGAGAAATACATTGAAGCCGAAGAAGATATGGGGATATTGATCAATGTTGTTCGGGCTATAAGAAACATTAGAAACGAATTCAAAATACCTCCAGGGGTGAATCTCGCAACAACAGCGATAGTGAGTGACCTGGAAACAAGGACTTTGCTGGAAGGCGAAGCCGAATATGTGGAGAATATGGCTAATCTTAGCCACCTTACAGTTACTGAAAAAGGGGAGAACAAGCCAGTTCAGGCCCTTACAGCTCATCTTGGGGAGATAGAAATCCTGGTGCCCTTAGAAGGAGTTATCGATGTTGATAAAGAGGTATCGCGGCTTAAAAAGGAACTTCAGGCCACAGAAGCAGAATTTGATCGTCTGAACAATAAACTGCAGAACCAGGGTTTCCTGGCCAAAGCTCCACAAGACATTATTGACAAGGAGAGAGCTCGGCTAGCTGAAACCGGGTCAAAAAGGGAGGGCATCAGGCAACGCCTGCAAATGCTTACGAAATAGAAGGCTTTTTATCGTCTTTGGCCAGGTTTGGCATCAAACCTGGCCTGGACAGAATTAAATTTCTCCTAAACTGCCTCAATAACCCGCAGGATAATTTCCTTTCGGTACATATCGCTGGTACCAATGGCAAGGGGTCAGTAGCGGCGATTATCAACAGTATTTTGACGGCGGCCGGGTACAAGGTAGGCGGTTACTCGTCCCCGCATCTTCATTCCTATTGTGAACGTATTAAAATAAATAACCGAGTGATTACGTCTGAGGCCATGGTTGCCCTTCTTCGCATTATTGAACCGCTGACGGTTAGATGTGGGCTGGAGGAAGCCGGGTCGCCAACAGAATTTGAAGTTCTGACAGCAATTGCTTTTCAATACTTTAATCGTGAGAAGGTTGATATTGGAGTCATAGAGGCTGGAATGGGCGGGGTCCACGATTCTACCAATGTCATCAATCCATTGGTTACAGCGATAACCAACGTGGCAATGGACCATATGACATACTTAGGAACATCTTTAGAGGATATTGCGGCAAATAAAGCTGGTATTACTAAGCCCGGAATGCCAATGGTATATGGGGATGACGACCCTCGGATGTTAGATGTTCTGCGAAATGAAGTAGCGTCCAGGGGAAGTACTCTGCATCTGGCAAGGGATTTAGTTGAAACAAAAAGAATCGAAGACCTGGGGTTAGGAGGACATATAGTAGACATCAAGACGCCGCGATTTAGTATTACTCATGCACGGTATGCCTTGCCAGGTAGATTTCAACTGAACAATTTGACCACCGCATTAGCCGCGCTAGAATTTTTATATCGATCAGGGTTAGAAGTTAATACTGAACACGTGCTGCAAGGTATGGAAGAAGTCAGATGGCCCGGAAGATTGGAATTGGTGCATGAGAATCCAACGGTAATTATTGATGCCGCTCATAACCCGCATGGAGCGCGAAGTATAGCCAGTGCATTAAATGAGATCTTTCCAAAACGTTCAAGGATTTTGGTAATAGGGGTACTGGATGATAAGGATGATTACGGGATATTTGATAACTTATCCAAAGGAACAAGCTATTGCATTATTACCAGACCTGAAAGCGAAAGGGGTAAAAACTGGCGCCTTAGATTAGAAACAGCAAAACGGGTTTTCCCGGCAGCAATAGGTATAGAAGATATAACGGAAGCAATTGAACATGCTATGGCTGTTATAAATCAAGACGATTATATCCTTATAACCGGCAGTTTTTATACGATCGATAAAGGCCGCAGAATGTTTACAAAGACTTATTGATAAATTAACAATATCTTAACAAAGCAATTTTTGCCCTATGCTATAATTGCATTGAGAATGAAGTATACAAAAAGCAAGGAGGTTTCCTCCAGGATGCGTGTTCACTTAAAACCACGAGATGAAGAGTTTTTTACCTATTTTAATCAGAGTTCGCAAGCGGTTTGTGAAGGAGCCGGCATTCTAAAAGACTTTATAGAAGCCAGTGATGAAGGCGATACTAAATTAAAACTTCTTGGCAAAGTAGAAGCCAGAGGAGATAAAGTATTTGCTACCATTATGGAACGGCTTGATAAGTCTTTTATAACCCCATTCGAGAGGGAAGACATTTATGTTTTAGCCAGAGAGTTGAATGGTATTTTGGAATACATTCATGGAATAATGGAAAAAATGGTTATCTATAAAACTGGCGGGCCTAAAGATCAATACGTTAAGGATCTGGTTGATGTTCTGCAAAAAGCTGCTGTTGAGATTCAGGGAGCAGTCCTGGACCTGAAATCACTAAGGACCAACTACAACAGAATACTTGAATCCTGTGATAAAATAAAGGAATTTGAACATCAGGGCGATCGCTTATATCGTGAAGGGATCGCTCTTCTATTTGAAAGTACCGATAATGCTATTGAAGTAATTAAGTGGAAAGAAATTTTTGAACATCTGGAAACCGCTCTTGACCATTGTGAAGACCTTAGTAACATACTTAAGGGAGTAGCCGTTAAGTATGTCTAGTATTGGCATTCTGGCATTAGTTGTACTACTGGGATTAATATTTGATTATGTAAATGGGTTTCATGATACTGCTAATGCTATTGCTACATCAGTTTCAACCAAAGCGTTATCACCTCGAACAGCTGTCTTAATGGCAGCTGTACTTAATTTTATCGGTGCTTTGAGTGGAACTGCGGTGGCAAAAAAAATTGGAAGCGGCATAGTCAATCCAGATGTAGTTTCGGTATCCGTACTTTCCGCTGCACTGATAGGAGCTATAGCCTGGAATATTATAACATGGTACTTCGGTATTCCCAGCAGTTCCTCGCATGCCCTGATTGGAGGACTAATGGGTGCCGCCATATCGGCCTACGGCCTGGAAAGTGTTAATTGGAGAAGCTTTTTAGAAATTCTGGCGGTTTTAATAATCTCGCCGGCTGTCGGTATGTTGGTAGGTTCATTTTTCATGACCGTTTTTTACTGGATTTTCGGGCGGTTTTCTCCAGCTCGAATCAACAATGTCTTTCGGCGCCTGCAGATGCTTTCCGCCGGCATGATGTCTTTTGCTCACGGCTCCAATGACGCACAAAAATCCATGGGAATAATAACCCTGGCTTTACTTACTGCCCATGTAATTCCGGAATTTTCAGTACCAATGTGGGTAATAGTGTTATGTGCTACTTCCATGGCCATGGGCACTTTACTTGGAGGGTGGAAGATAATTAAAACTATGGGAGGAAAAATATTTAGAATTGAACCTATTAATGGTTTTGCTTCGGACTTTAGTTCAAGCCTGGTTATTTACAGTGCTAGTTTTTTAGGGATGCCAGTTAGTACTACCCATGTGGTTTCCTCTGCTATCATGGGAGTAGGGGCGGTTAAAAGGTTAAAGGGAGTTCGTTGGGGAATAGCTCAGCAGATTGTAACTGCCTGGTTAATTACTATCCCTTCAGCGGCCTTAATAACGGCAATTTTCTTTAACCTTGGCCGATTGTTAATTCGCTTCTTTTAATATTCACATTTCCGAATTTAACGTTCTTTTTAAGGTTTATCCCTTTGGTTCTTAGGACAATCTGACTAAATCAGGTTGTTTTTTTATGGTAATAAGAAGGATTTCACAATAGCAAATCGAATAAAGGGGTAGATAGGAAGGGAAGGGGTGAGGGGGCATGAAAGCTCTTAAAATTCCCGAGGCAACGGTTATGAGACTCTCTGTCTATTCCAGGTATCTGGGACAGTTAGTGCACGACGGGATGCTGACGGTCTCCTCAAGCGAAATTGCAAAGGGAGTTGGAGTTAGTTCGGCACAGGTTCGCAAGGATTTAGCCTATTTTGGGGAATTTGGGACCCGAGGGGTTGGATACAATGTTCAGGAACTATATAATCATATCCTGAGAATATTAGGACTCAACAGAAATTGGAATTTAGTAATTGTAGGGGCTGGAAAACTTGGGTCGGCTCTCGCGGTATATAAGGGATTTGGAGACCGCGGGTTTAATGTTATGGGGATTTTTGACGTTGACCCCGCAAGGATAGGAAATTCTTTAGGGCATTTGATAGTAGAACCGCAGGAGTTATTGGAACAGAGAATAAAGGAAAATTATGTACAAATTGGGGTTGTAGCCGTTCCGGCCGCCTTTGCTCAGGAAGTTTCCGATAAAATGATTCGGGCCGGGGTTAAGTCAATATTAAATTTCGCGCCCCGAGTCTTAAAAATCCCCGATAGGATTATTCTAAGAAATGTTGACCTCTCGGTTAATTTAGAGGTATTAAGTTTTAATTTATCACTAATTGAACCAAGAGGGTAACCATAGGGACAATGGTAATAAGGCGGACATAACCGAGATATCGGATTATATCCGCTTTTTGTGTTTTTTTCACCTTAGATACCTGGGACAATGTAAGGCGTTTTATTGTATTTATAAATAGTGAATGCTAAACTGGAAAAAATAAAAAAGCGAGGAAACTTGATTGAGTGCTCAAGGAGGGTATCGAACTTCACGTTACGGGTGGCAAGTTTTAATCATAGTTTTAATTGTGGGTGCCCTGCTGGGTGGATGGATAGGAGAAGCATTGGGTCAATTTATACCGGTATTGCGTACAATTGGTCGAAGCTATCCGGTTGGTATTCCCGAATTGGACATCAACTTAAGAGTTATAAGAATTGTTTTTGGCTTTACCTTGAACCTCAATTTATTCAGCTTGCTTGGCCTAATAGCAGGTTTTTTCGTCTACCGCAAGCTGTGAGGGAGAACTATCTTTGTCAAAACTGATACTGGCATCAACCTCACCAAGAAGACAGCAATTACTAAATAACTTGGGCATGCATTTCGAAATAATTCCTCCTGCTTCCGGAGCCGAGATTGAATTTACGGGCGGCGATCCAGTTACATATGCCATAACGCTTGCTTGTAATAAAGCTAATCAGGTGGCAGATGTTGCCGTAAACAGGTTGGTTCTAGCAGCAGATACTATCGTCGTAAAAGACGGAGATATATTAGGTAAACCAGAGAGTAAACAAGCTGCCAAGGAAATGTTAGAACTTCTAAGTGGTTCAGTGCACCAGGTCATAACAGGGTTATGTCTTAAGAAGGGCGATGATTCGATTACATCATTTGAAAAAACTATCGTTCATTTCAGGGAGTTAACTGCAGATGAAATAGAACGATATGTAGATACCGGTGAACCGATGGATAAAGCTGGAGGATACGGGATCCAAGGAAAAGGGGCACTTCTTGTATCTTACATTGAAGGCTGTTACTATAACGTTGTTGGGTTGCCCTTGACCAGGCTGGCTAGTATGTTAAAGGAGTTTGGAATAACCATCTTATAAAGGGGATGGCTGGTTATGGGGTATCATACAACAATCAAGGAAATGCCTGAGGATATGCGACCGCGGGAAAAAATGCTCAAACAGGGTGAGCAGTTTTTAAATGACGACGAATTATTGGCGATATTGTTAGGAAGCGGTACAAGCTCTCTGTCGGCAACCGAGTTAGCGCATCAGTTGATAGTACAAAATCGCGACATAAGGTTTATTAAGAAGATGAGCCTGGCTGAATTGCAGGATGTTAAAGGAATAGGTCCGGCGAAAGCTACACGGCTTAAAGCGGCTACCGAACTCGGCCGGCGCATCAATTTGGATTTCGATCCAACCCCGCAAATAAGTTCGCCTGAGGATGTTAAAAACCTGGTTATGGAAGAGATGAGGTTTTATGATAAAGAACATTTTCGCTGCTTATATCTTAACCGGAAAAATCGGGTTTTGGCCCTAGAAACAATTTCTGTTGGGGGGCTAGCCAGTTCCCCTGTTCATCCCCGGGAGGTATTTAAAAGTGCAATTAAAATGAGTGCCGCATCGTTAATATTAATACATAATCATCCCAGTGGTGACCCAACGCCGAGTAGCGAGGATATTGATATAACCAGACGGTTATTAGAAAGTGGAAAGATTTTAGGAATTGAGGTTCTTGATCATATTATCATCGGCGACGGAAACTATGTAAGCTTAAAAAACCGTAATATTATTTAGAAAGGGCGAAGGTGGAATGTTTTTTGCACAAGATATGGGTATTGATCTTGGAACCGCCAATACTCTGGTCAATATTAAAGGTAGGGGAATTGTCTTAAGAGAGCCGTCAGTAGTGGCTATTCAAAAAGATACTAATAAGGTTCTATCCGTTGGGATTGAGGCAAAACAGATGATTGGCCGGACCCCAGGATATATTGTCGCTATTCGGCCAATGAAAGACGGTGTAATTGCTGATTTTGATGTTACTCAGGCGATGTTGGAATATTTCATTGGTAAGGCTCTGGGGTCAAAAAAGACCTTTTCTCGCCCACGGGTGGTAATAAGTGTGCCTACCGGGGTAACCGCAGTTGAAAGACGTAGTGTAAGAGAAGCCGCGATACAGGCCGGGGCTAAAGAAGTTGCTTTGATGGAGGAACCCATGTTAGCTGCTCTTGGTGCGGGCCTACCGGTAGAAGAGCCAACCGGGAACCTGATAGTAGATATTGGCGGAGGAACAACCGAAGTTGCGGTGATATCCCTGGGGGGGATTGTCAACTCCAAGTCGGTACGCGTTGCAGGGGACGAAATGGACGAAGCAATTATCCAGCATCTTAAAAGAGCTTATAACCTCCTTATTGGCGAAAGAACTGCTGAAGATATAAAGATTAACATTGGGTCAGCCTTGTGGGAAGGACCTCCGGATACTTTTGAGGTTAGGGGTCGTGACCTGGTTAGTGGGCTGCCCCAGACTATAACTGTCTCTTCTGATGAGATTCAAAAGGCGCTCTCCGAACCTGTTGCGGCGATAGTCGATGCCATTAAAGTATGCCTGGAGAGAACTCCGCCAGAACTTGCTTCTGACATTATGGATCGGGGAATAGTGATGGCCGGAGGAGGATCCCTTTTGCGAGGGTTGGATAAGTTGGTTAGTGCAGAAACCAGGATGCCGGTCTTTTTATGTGATGATCCCTTATTAGCTGTAGCCCGGGGAACAGGCAAATCGGTCGAAAATGAGGAGGTATTTCGCAAAGTCCTCCGCAGCCAAAAAAAGAACTCCTGATATGACAAGGATGGGGTAGGGTGTTTGAATTACTCCGGAGGAAGTCTTTCTGGGCGGTCATATTGTTGGTAGCAGTATGTTTGGTCCTGATGAATCAAACGTCGTTTGAAAGACGAAACATCACCATAATAGAAAAACTGGTTCGTGATATATATACCCCGCTGCAAAGCGGGGTTGGTGAGTTTAGGGGGTACTCGGGACTCATTCAAGGCCTTTTAGCCGATAAAGATGATTTGATTCGGGAAAACCGCCTTTTAAAACAACGAATTAAAAGGTATCAAATCGCAAACCAGCGATATCTGGATTATAAGGAACAGAACCAGAGGTACAGAGAGTTACTTAATTTTAAAGAAGTTAATCAGGAAAGCATGACTCTGATTACCGCCGAGGTAATTGCCCGTAGTCCTAACACCTGGTATAAAACCATTATGATTAATAAAGGAATTGATCAAGGCATTGTTAGAAACATGTCGGTTATCACCCCGGACGGGCTAGTGGGTAAGATAACAACTGTTTCCCGCAACGCCTCCGAGGTACTATTGATAACGGACCGGGAGGGCGCCGTAGGAGCAATTGATAGTGAAACAAGGACCCCGGGGATTATAGAAGGGTTTGGGAATAGTAATCTGCTGCGGTTAAACCAGATTCCGTATTATTCTGCGATCAAACCCGGTGATCAAATTAAGACCTCAATGCTAAGTGAAATATACCCCGCCGGGCTTCTTGTGGGCCGGGTTAAAACGGTTTCAAAACAGACGAGCGGCCTGCTCAAAACCGCTGTGATTGAACCGGCAGTTGACTTCGATAAACTTGAGGAAGTCTTCGTAATTAAAGATATGGTTCAATTACCACCCCAAAATGCTAATCAAAATACATCATCTGAATAATAGGGAAAGAATATGAGATTCTTACTGCTAATATTAATACCATACCTTTCAATATTCCTTGAGACTACTTTATTCAGTCGGTTTACGTTAAGAGGGATAGTACCCGATCTGGTTTTGATATTCGTTACTTTTTACTCAATTTGGAATGGCCCTAAAGCTGGATTTGCATATGGATTCCTGACGGGTTTGTTGGAAGATCTTTATATGGGCCGGCTAATTGGAATGAATGCCCTTGCCAAGGGCTTTACCGCTTATTTAGTTGGTTTTTTAGGGGAAAGTGTTTTTAAAGAAAATATTCTGGTCGGATTTGGCGGAACAGTGGCAGCAACGGTATTAAATGCTATATTTATGTTTTTCTTAGCATTAGTAAGCACTCCGGATATTGTTATCAATAAGTCCGTGATGATTAACATGATAGGTGAGATTGTATATAACGGCTTGTTGTCTATTCCCTTTTATGTTTGGTACTATAAGACAGCTAATTCCGGGTTCTTAGGGAACCCAGAGTATAGGGAGTGATTGGTCCTGAAACAGAAAGAACTTCGGGCCAAGCTTCAGTATTTTTCTTACGCTGTTCTGGCCTTAATAGTATTATTAATGGTTAAACTGGCATTCGTTCAGTTTATACAAAGTGATAAGTATGAGACCCTGGCCAAAGAGAATAGAATTCGACTGGTTCGGGTTAAAGCCTCTCGAGGAGAGATATATGATCGAAACGGAAAGATTTTGGCCAAGAATAAACGGGTGTATACGGTATCTCTTACTTACCTTGGATTAAAAAACCAGGATAAGGTCGTTAAAAGACTTGTGGATATTATGCATAGTAGATACCCTGAGGTTACATTAGATTACGTTCAATCTTTAATTAACCAGAGGAACCAGCGCCTATATGAACCAATAACCATACGCACAGATATTGACTGGCCCATGGTAGTTCGTTTGGAGGAACACCGCCAGGAATTGCCGGGCGTGTTAATAGGGGTTGAGCCACTCCGTTCTTACCCGGAAGGAACTCTGGCGGGACACGTATTAGGTTACGTCCACCCCATTTACAGTGAAACTGAAATGGAAAAGTCATATGACAGCGTGAATTACCAGGTTGGGGATTTAGTAGGTAAAGATGGTTTAGAGAAAGTATACGAGAAATACTTGAAAGGGATCGATGGGGCCCAGAGGATTGAAGTTGATGTCAGCGGAAGACCGGTCAGTGATCAAATTGTTACTATGGAGCCTAAAGCGGGTAATAATTTGGTCCTTACCATAGATCGCAATCTACAAAGAGTGATGGAAAAAAGTTTAGATGAACATTTGGTTTCTCTTCAGCGTAAAAATCCAAAAGCCAAAGTGGCCGCCTGCATTTTAATCAACGTTAAAACCGGCGAGATTCTGGCTATGGCCAGTCAGCCGGCAATGGATCCCAATGTATTCACCGGACCGATGAACCAAGCTATTTCTGAATATTATTTTCCTTCGGGGAATCAATATGACCCCCTTAATCCTGGGGCCGCAACCAATCGAGCAATCAAAGCGGCTTATCCCCCCGGCTCTACCTTTAAGCCTATAACCGGTATGGCGACTTTAGAATCGGGTCTGGATCCTAATGAACGTTTCAGCTGCCATGGAGCCTATTGGATTAAGCCATATATAAAATGTACTGGCTACCATGGTTCTGTAGACTTTTTCCGTGGTATGGCCGTTTCCTGCAATGTTTACTTCCAGGAAGCCGGTCGGAGAGCGGGCAAAGATAGAATAATTCAGGTTGCCCAAGAATTTGGGCTGGGACAAATATCAGGAGTTGACCTGCCTGGTGAATGGAAAGGAAATTTGCCAACTCCGGCTTGGATGAAAGAAACTAATTCTGTCCTGGTCAATGAAAAATACAAGTATTTGCGGCAAAATTTAATTAAAGACTTTGAGGCACGTCTGGCCCAGGCAATAACGGAAGAGGAACGCGCAAAGATAAATAAAGAGAAGGAAAAGAGTCTGAGAAGACTGGAGGCCAACTATAAAATCGACTATAACTGGGAGACCACTTGGCACCAGTATAATACTTTCAATATGTCAATTGGCCAGGGTGACAATAGTTATACCGTAATGCAACTGGCAAACTACGTGGCTACAATCGCCAATGGCGGATACCGGAGGCAGCCCTATTTGGTCAAAAAGATAGTTACGCCTTCCGGGAAAGTTATCAAGGAATTTAAACCTCAACTTATCAAACAGGTGGATGTTGATCCGCAGATCATTGCGGAAACTCGGAAGGCGATGCACGGGGTAGTAAGTCCCGGGGGAACTGCCTATAGTGTCTTCAGCACTATTCCATCCGACAAAATCGGTGGGGCCAAAACTGGTACAGCTCAGACCGGTAGGCGGGGAGATAATAAAAACACAGAATCCCATGGAGTATTTATTGCTTTTGCGCCCTATGATAACCCGGAAATAGCTTTTGCTGGTGTGATTGAATACGGTGGTCACGGCAGTTCATCAGCTGGATTAATAGCCAAAGACGTTTTTGAACAGTATTTTGGTGTTCGTGATCACCTCGCCGATGAGAAACTCACGCCGACAAACGAAGAAACCGGCGTAGATTAGTTCTTAAAGCCTTTCTTTTGCTTCCCAGAGTTTATTCTTATTTACAGAATTAGTTTCCATATCAACTTACTATCCGATTTCAGGGTAGCTTTTCTGTAATTTCTTGCCGACATTACGGCTATTTTTAATGAAATTCAAATAATTTTTGCTTCGAACAAATAAAGGAAATAAATGTAAAACATAGAATATAGAGTAAAATGGTGCTGGAGGAATTATATGGGATCCGGTAAGACAATAGTAAAACAATCTAAAAAAGGGGGAGTCATAAACATCGCACCTGGAGAATCCATGGCATCTTTTAAGAAACGTTTGATTGATGAGATAGAGGAACTAGATGCTGTTGGTGTGCAGGTTATTTTGGATGTAGGTAATCACAGGGTTTCAGAAAAGGAAGTACAAGATATAAAACAAATGCTTATGAAAAAAGGTGTACAGGTGAACCGTCTACTTAGCAAAGGTAAAAATATACTTGCGGAAGAACCCGATTTTGACTTAGACGAAGAAGAGCAGGATAACGATTTTCACCGGGTTTTTGAATCTGGAAAATCAACAGAGGATACCATTCTAATAAAACGTACTTTGCGATCAGGCCAGCGAGTCTATTATCCGGGTAATATTGTAATATTGGGCGATGTTAACCCTGGAGCTGAGGTGATAGCTGGGAATAACATTTTAGTTATGGGTACTATGCGAGGACTGGTACATGCAGGTGCCACTGGAACTGAACAAGCAGTGGTCGCGGCCTTCAGGCTGAATCCAACTCAAATACGCATCGCCAACCATATAACGCGACCGCCTGAGGGTGAAGAGTACATCACACATGAGCCAGAAATCGCGCGTATAAAAGATGGTCGGGTCATTATAGAAAAATTCCGGGTATGATTGGGGGAGAAGAAATGAAGGGTAGGGTTATTGTCGTTACCTCAGGCAAAGGCGGAGTCGGCAAAACGACCACCACCGCAAACCTGGGTACAGCACTCACTATTTTGGGTCGGCGGGTAGTAATGGTTGATACTGATATAGGCTTACGCAATCTTGATGTGGTTATGGGCCTCGAAAACAGAATAGTTTTTGACATCGTTGACGTAGTTAATGGCGCCTGCAAGTTAAAGCAAGCTCTTATCAAGGACAAAAGATTTGATGGCCTATATCTCTTGCCTGCAGCTCAAACCAAGGATAAAACAGATATTTCACCCCATCAGATGAAAAATCTATGTATTGAGCTAAAAAAAGAATTCGATTTTATTATTATGGATTGCCCGGCGGGAATAGAACAGGGATTCAAAAATGCTATAGCTGGTGCTGACGAAGGCATAGTCGTGGCTACACCGGAGGTTTCATCAGTAAGAGATGCTGATAGGATTGTCGGACTACTTGAAGCGGCAGGATTAAGAGATAGCAGATTGATTGTCAACCGGATTCGGCCGCGAATGGTACGCAGAGGGGATATGATGGACGTTGAGGATATGATCGATATTCTGTCTATTGAATTGATTGGAATTGTTCCGGAGGACGAAGTAATTATCGTATCAACAAACAAAGGGGAACCAGCGGTAACTGACCTCAAGTCCAAAGCCGGCGAGGCTTACAGGCGAATTGCACGCCGCTTAAACGGCGAGGATGTTCCGCTGGTAGCCCCAGAATTTTCTGAAGGGCTAGTTGAAAAATTCAAGAAAATGCTTAGAATGGCGAAATAAGGTGGTGAATGGGTTGCTAGAGTTCCTGGCCAGGCTTTTAAGAAAAGATAAGGGTGGCAGTAAAGACCTCGCCAAGGAGCGCCTGAGGTTGGTTCTGGTGCACGATAGGGTAAGTGCGGCCCCCCAACTACTAGAAGCCCTTAAAGAAGACTTAATCAGGGTTATAAGAGAGTATATCGAGATTGACGAAGAGGGTTTGGATGTAAGTTTTAGTTCCATGGACAATACTGTAGCCCTGGTAGCCAATATACCCGTGTTAAGGATGAGAAGAGCTATCTAGTTGCTATTACTTTTTACCGTAAACCTGACATTTGGGGCAATAAATTTCCTTGCCACGGGCTTCTTCTGAGAGGGGTTTATCACAAAGAACGCAGTGTCCTTCTTCATATCTTCGTTTGTAGATAATTAAATCTCTTTGATGTTTAAAAATCCACTGAATTATACTCTCACGTTCACGAAAACTAAGCCCGGTGAATTCGACTCCGGCCAGTATCTGGTTATCATCCGGGCTTTGCTTTACCCTAACTACGCGCCCTTTGAGCTTAAACTTAGTAGTAGAATTTAAATCCAAAGAAACAAATAGACTATCATTAATATTTAAAGCGCGGTCAGTTGCGATTAAGAGCCCGCCTGCACTGATGTCCTGAATTCGGCAATTAAAAATTTCCCCGTTTTCGAAAGTACAATTAGTGCTCAAGATGGTTGGAACTCTTACATAGGTTCTTTGCTGGGATAAACCAAAGGATCTGCGCTGGGAAAGACCAAATCTGCGATAGCTTTTACTAGCTTTATTTGTAATAGAAGACCGTTGCCTATTTATAATTTCATATAAAATCGCTATTAACAGAGCCAAGAAAAATACAATTAAGGTAACAGAAACTACTGTTTCATTATTAGGAGTCAAAAATGCCTTAAACGCTTTTGGCAGTTCAGCATATTCCCAATTATATGGTTCGGCGTAAGCAACTGGAGTAAATATGTAAAAACAAAAACAGGTAATTATACTGGTCAGGATAAAACCTGATTTCCGCATCGTGAGTCTCCCCCTATTGGTCACCGCGCAAGCGGGTAGTCCTCCCCAAAATGCATTAAGGGAAGTTTAAAATGTATCTAGTTATAATATCGTAATATATTGACCCCTTGACCACAGTTGCAGTCATATTTTTTACTATTAGTATGCTAGACCTGACTGTTAAGATAATCAACATTTTTCTTTTGGTTATAACCTTTAAAAGTAATAGTGTTATGAAACATGAAAAAGGTAATCAATCAATACCATAGAATTATTTGTATTACGATGGAATCGTCTTTTTCCATGAATTATAGAATCGGAGGAAGGATACCAGTGCACCAACACCGATTTGCTCTAATAGTTGTACTAATAGTTTTAATAAGTTTTGCTAGGATTCCTCAGGTAAATGCTTCCGAGAACTGGACTATCTCAGTCGAGCAGCGTAATATAGCTACTACTGTCGCCCCAAGGATGGAAAATGGGCGATTATTGGTTCCGGTACGTCTCGTGTATGAAAGTATTGGTTGTCAGGTTCTTTGGAACCCACTAAGCAAAACAGCCACGATTCTAAAAGGTACTGACATCATGAGATTGACTGTCGATAAGTCGCAGGTCGGGTGGAACGGCACGATTTTTACCCTGGAGTCTCCTCCAAGGATGATAAAAGGTCAATTGCTGGTTCCTGCAGGAATGGCGCTGGAAAAGCTTGGGGCAAATTTGGAGTGGGATCTTACAAACCATCGATTATATATGAATACCCGGGCAGAAACTATAAAAAAGGCCCAACTAAATAATCCGGCTCACTATCTTCTGGAGAAAAAGTGGCGCTTTTCCAACCGGGGAGACCCGGCAACTCTTAAGGTCGAACTTAATCTGGGTAACAGCAGTTCACCATACCAGAGAGAACTTGAACTAAAGGTCAACCCTCAGCCCGAATCCATTTCGGTAGATGATTATGGCAACCGGAAGGCTGTTATAGTATTTAATAATCTGGGCAAAAACAAAACCGCCGATGTAACAGTTGAAAGAGAAGTAATTAACAGTGCAATCAATTATAATATTGAACCTAACCTTGTAAACAGCGACTACTCCCGTTTTTCTGCTTTTGATCTGTATGTTCGCCAACAGCCGATGATAGAAGTCGGTGATTCCACTGTTCAAATAACCGCTAAAAATCTTCGCCAAAACCTGGCCAATTCCAATAGCCCCTATGACCTGGCCAAAGAAATCTATCAATTTGTTAACCTGCATATGACTTATGATGATAATGAAGCAGTTCGCAATAAGGGTGCGGTTAGTGCTTTACGAAACGGTAAAGGCGTATGCGGAGATTATGCCTCGCTATTCGTTGCTCTTTGTCGAGCATCGGGAATACCGGCCCGAATGGTGTATGGATACTGGATCGAGGACATGAAAACGTCCGTGAACCAATGGGTTGAAATATCCAAGTACCGGCACGCATGGGCTGAATTTAATCTTCCCCAATACGGATGGGTTGTAACAGAACCTACCTATATATTTATGGTTAATGATAATCAAGAAGTGAACTGGGATTATTTTGGCGGTTTAAAGAAATCCGGGCATTTGGTTACCGGCTACTACAGCGGATTCAGGGAGGATGTAACCTGGACAGTTAGAGGCCGTGGTAACCTGAAGGTAGATTTAGAACCAGTATCGGAAAGAGTAATGGTAGTAAAACAGGATGAGCGCAGCTAAATCAGGGGCTGCGCTCAGTACTTTCTCCTAAGTTCTTGCCATACATATGGTGAGGTTTATAATCCTAAAAGAATAAAAACCCCGGCAATGCCGGGGTTTTTATTTTATGGAATAAAATCAACTTTATAGGGAAGTTCCTTTTGTACGGCTTCTTTCAAACGGTGTCTCAATTGGTTATCATTCTCGCGGCCTATAACCATTCCCATGACCCAGTTAAGGCCTAAAAGAGGCATCATTCGAGTGATGAAAGGCGGCCCTCCAGCTGGATAATGAATATGTAACATCACTTGCATTCCGGCATTAATCATTTGCTGTTTAAGTTTGCGGTCTTCAATCCCCAGGTAGGCTTGATATTCCGCCGGGTCTCTTTCATCCGGGCCAGGAATGTAGGTTCCCCGTATACGGCTGGGAATACTGACGATTTGTTTGCGTCGGTAATTCTTATCATATAAAAAAGTCCAAAAAGCTAAAGCTCGTCTCCAGCGGTTACTGCTTACCAACGGCGTAGGTTCGCCCAAAATTACCATAATTCCATTGGGTGATAAACGGTCAAAAGCCAGCTTAATGAGTCCAAAAGGGTCCTTGAAATGATGAATTGCGGATGAGAAAACTGCTATATCAAATAACTCCGTGGAATCCCTTAAATAAGCAATTGCATCGGAATTAACTAAACTCATGTTGTTAATGCCATCGCGCTGGATCTTGTTTCTGGCAATATCCAGCATTTTCTCCGCCGAATCAAGAAGGACTACGTCACAGCCGCAGTGGTGTAAGATAAATGATGCTTTCCCACCGCCGCCACAGATATCGATGGCCTTTATTGATTGGGATTTCTTTTTCAGTAATTGAGTGATAATCGGGAAAAATAGCTCATGTTCCAGATACTCTGCGCTCGATTCCTGGCTGTCAGTATCGTACATGCCAACGATATGATCATCTTCATACTTTTTAATGTTGGCAGCCAGAATATCCTCCTCGGTAAGTTCGTGCCAGTCTTTGGTTTCCCAACTGGCTTTCTGTTCTACAGTTGTCATAACTACCCCCCAAAAAAATAAAAAAAATAAATTCTTCCCCTCTCTTTTCCTGAATTCGACGGCTGCAACGGGAAATCCTCCTTTGTCGGTGGGGCTTAAGCATTAAAGGAAAACTCAAATATTACACACAAATATGATTGTATGCTATTAAAGCATCGCACAATTAAATTTCCAATAGTTGTTTCTTAACCATAGCAAGAAAATAGAAAGGCGACCTTTCGGTCGCCTGAAAAACCTGATTAAAACAATTATCTGCCGTTAGCTGTCTTCCTGTAACACTCGCTGCAGTAAACCGGTCTTTCTCCACTCGGTCTAAAGGGAACCCGGGTATCACAACCACAGGACGCACATGTAGCATCGTACATTTCTCTCTCACCATATCCACCACGGCCGCGAGATTCGTTTTTCCTTCTGCGTCTGCAATCGGGGCAGCGCATAGGAATGTTCTGGAACCCCTTCTCCGCGTAGAACTCCTGCTCACCAGCTGTGAACACGAAATCACATCCGCATTCCTTACATGCGAGAGTCTTGTCCTCAAATGACATCTGGTTACTTAACTCCTTTCAGATAAAGCTCCTCCAGTCTACCAAGTTCAACTTTACCTGAAGGGTAAGCGAACCTTAGGTTAGGGAAGGAAGGCTAATAGTTATATTAGCACAGATTATTTCCAAAGAAAAGCCCAATCATACCAAAGATATCCTTCTTGATATAAGGAAAATAATTTTATTGACATATATTCTAACAACGTATTATCCTTAAAGCGTAGAGTCAAAAGCGTGGTAAAGGTTTATCCAAGAAAGTAAAAAGTGGCAGAAAGGGGTAGTGGAATGGATTTCCAACTCTCAAAAGAACAGGAAATGATTCAAAAGGCAGCACGGGAGTATTCAGAAAAAGCAATTAGGCCTATCGCCCTTGATATCGCACGGGAGAATAAAGTGCCTATGGAGATTTTTGCCGGCCTGGGCGAACTTGAGTTGTTAGGATTGCCGTTTTCCGAGGAATTCGGAGGTTCAGGTGCAGGGTATACCTGTTACCCGCTGGCTCTGGAACAAATAGCTACGTCTTCTTCCGGTGTAGCCATGACCATGTCGGTTAACGGATTGGGACTCAGCGCCATTAATGTATTTGGTACTCCGGAACAGAAGAAAAAATATATGCCGGGACCTTGTTCAGGCAAACAAATTGCATCTTTTGCTTTTACTGAACCAGGCACTGGTTCAGATCCCAAACAGCTAACCACTATTGCAGTTAGAGATGGAGATACCTTCGTTATTAATGGAACCAAGCGTTTTATTTCCGCGGCAGATGTAGATGGTCCCATCGTTGTTTTTGCCAGGGATGATGAAGCTGGTTACCCAACAGCATTCATTGTAGATAAGAATTGCCCGGGCTATTCCGTCTCCGAACCCTGGCATAAAATAGGAATGAAGGGCGGCCAATTGCTGGATGTATATTTGAAAGACGTTCGGGTTCCGACAGAAAACGTCTTAGGACCAAGAGGGCAGGGCTACCTGGTTCTACAAATCGGGATAGCTTTCGGTAAGGTAGGAGTAAGTTCCTGTGTTCTGGGGGGCATGCAAAGAGCGCTGGAATTATGTATAACCTATGCTAAAGAAAAATCTCACCGGGATAAGACCATCAGCAAGTTTGCGACGGTTCAGATGAACATAGCCAAAATAGCAGAGAAGACAGAGGCCGCACGTTGGCTGACTTATCGTTTAGGTTATCTGGCAGAAAACATGACTGACCTCAAGATGTTTGCCAAAGAGGCTGCTCTGACCAAAACCTTTGTCACTGAGAACGGTGTTGATGTTTCCAGACTCGCTGTTGCAGTTCATGGTTCATATGGTTTAATGGAAGATTATCTGGTAGAAAGTATTTACCGTGATATGATCATCGGGGAGCAGATTGAAGGAGTTAACGACATGCAGCGCATGATTACGGCAGGAATTTTGCTCTCTTAAGTTGAAATATTTAAGAAATTAACCTATTTTGAAGAAAACGACAACCTGAAACATGTCAATGGAGGAGTTGCCGTCCATGGAAAAATTCGATGTAATAATTGTTGGCGCAGGCCTGGCGGGATTGTCAGCAGCTTATGTACTGGCTGCTGAGGGATTGGAGACCGTTATTATAGAACGGGGAGATTATCCTGGGGCTAAGAATGTAACCGGTGGAAGGATTTACTTAAACCCGGTGCGGCAATATTTGCCGGACATCTGGGAAGAAGCTCCATTTGAAAGACATGTAACTAATGAAGTCATAACTATGATGTCACCTGATAGCTCCACATCTTTCCGGTTTAGATCGAATAGTTTTTCCAATCCGCCTTATCAGAGTTATACCGTTTTGCGGGCTACTTTTGATCGTTGGCTGGCCGAAAAAGCCGAAGAAAAGGGAGCAATGCTGGTTACCAAAAATAGAGTGGATGACATCATCAAAGAAAACGACAAGGTAATCGGAGTAACAGCTGGCGGCGAAGAATTAGGGGCCGATGTTATTATTGCCTGTGACGGTGTTTTATCCCTGACGGCAGAGAAAGCTGGCCTTCGATCCCCCGGGCTGCCTCAAAATTATGCGGTGGGCATGAAGGAAGTTATCGAGATTCCTCAGGCAACCATCGAGGACAGATTCAACCTGACCGGAGATGAGGGTCTGGCCCAACTCTTTATGGGGAGTTTAACTCAGGGCCGTTTCGGCGGTGGATTCCTTTATACCAATAAGGCCAGTATCTCATTAGGTATGGTAATTGGAATTAAAGATTTGATGGAGAAAGCCCCTGGGGTAGAAGCCCCCAGGTTATTGGAGGAGTTTAAAGCCAGATCGGAGATCGCTCCTCTTCTAGCTGGCGGTGAATTGGTAGAGTACTCAGCTCACGTTATACCTGAGGGTGGTTTAAATGGCCTTACTCGCCTTTTTGGTAATGGTATACTTGTAGCCGGTGATGCTGCCGGGTTCTCCCTAAATATGGGTTTATCGGTTAGAGGAATGGAGTTTGCAATTGCTTCAGGAGTGATGGCAGCCAGGACTATATTAAAAGCCAGAGAAAACAATGATTTTTCCTCCTCCAGCCTGGCCGCCTACCAACGGTTGTTACAAGAAAGTTTCGTTCTTAAGGATTTTCAAACCTTTAAGGAAGCGCCACATTTCATGGAAAACCAGAGACTTTTCAATCATTATCCCCAAATGATTGGTGATATTATGGCTGAACTTTTTACCGTTCCTGCTGGACCAAAAGACAAGTTGTCATCGACCGTACGCAAGAGGATTAGCC
>JBLMZW010000078.1:0-32457 GCA_050259035.1 Chitinophagales bacterium
GTTCTAGTTCCCGTTATGTATACGTTTTTGGATGATTTGAGGAATTATTATCGACGAGGAAAACCATCAAAACCTTCAATTGCCAACTAAAGAATTGATAAACTGCGCCTATCTCAAACCTGAGCTAATCCGAATTCTCCCCGACTCTATCGTACCTGACCGGAAGAATACTATGCTTTGTGTGTTTTCCCACAAGGGCAGACCATTCCGCAATGCGGATATACCTGGTAGTTACAGACTAATATTAAATTCGAAATGTTCGTGCAACCATGCAGGACTATGTAAAATAACGGCGAAATAGTAGGAAAAATTAGGATTAAGAGTTTTGCAGTCAAATTTCTTAAGTCTGACCAGATATACTGGAAAATGGGGGAGTAACCTTGAGAACTAAATCGGACACCTGGAAATTGATTGATCAGAAGGCCAAGTACTATTTCTTTCTGGTGGTTACGGTTGTTTCAACTGCGATGGTGCTGGCGGCTACTGGCACGAAAGCGGCAGGCCTCGCCAGCAAAAATCTTACCTGGTGGATGTTGATCGGCTTATGGGTACTCATAATCTTGCATGGTTTATGGTTGAGATGGTTAAACGCCAGGCACAGCGATAAGAGTTGGACTAAATGGGGCATGATGTTTTCTTTGACAGTAATGATCTTTCTTATGCGGTTAAGTACGGAGAGTGCTCCGGAGACGCATGCGTTAGGTTATTTTTTCATTGCGGCAGCTGTCTTTTTCTTTGATATTAGATTAATATGGTATGCTTTTGTAGCTTCAATAGTTGTCGATGTTACGATGTGGAATGCTTTTCCGGGAGAAATGGAGGCTTTTTTGAAAGTTCCCAGAGATATTGCTATCCGTTATTTTTGTTATTTGTGGACGTCCTTAGCGGCTGTTTATATAGTTAAAGCTGTCAATACATTGTTCGCTATTGCCAGTCAGCGCGAAGAGGAAGCGACATCGATGACAATGCAATTACAGACAATTCTAGGTAGAGTGCAGAACCTGTCCGCCGATTTATTTAAGAACACAGCAGATCTGCAAAGGACTTCAGATGAGAATGCGGACAGTATTAGGGTAATTCACAATCAGGCTATATCACTGCAGGGAATTTCTCGGAATCAGTCGGAGCACATGCAAAAGAACGTTAGGGTTTTGGATGAGATTGGGATGGGGTCACACCATGTAGGTGATAACGCCACTGAAATAAGTTCCAAAACTTCGGAATTCATGAGTGTTGTTGAAACCGGGACTCAGGCTATTTTAAGTCAGGAAGAGAGTCTAAGGATCACCGAGAAAACCAACCGGGATATTATGCTGGCCGTCAAAGAACTGGAGAGTAATTCTAACCAAATCGAATCCATTGTTGGTACCATCTTGGGTATTGCAGAACAAACCAACCTGTTGGCCTTAAATGCAGCTATCGAAGCAGCCCGGGCCGGGGAACAGGGCCGGGGTTTTGCCGTTGTGGCAGGAGAGGTAAGGAATCTAGCTGATGAGACCAAAGCAGCTGTAGCCACTATTGACCAGTTAGTGAAGGCTAACAAATTGAGTACCGACAATACTGTGGTCAAGGTTAACGAGTCGGCTGCCGCCCTTACCGGGCAACGGGAGGCGATGAACAGCACACATGCTGCTTTTGACAACATTCAGACGGTGTCCAATACCATCAGCAATGCCGTACAGGAGATTACGGCCTGTGTCGAAGAACTAATTGCGTCCTCGGATGAATCGACTACTTTGGTGGGCAGGGTTGCTGAACTTTCGCGAACAGCATCCGGATGTACGGATGATATCCTGGCTGAGATTGCAAGACATCGCGGCCTGGTTACCAAGTTAGAAGAAGAAATAACCCAGTTCGGAGAACTGGCCAAATCACTGCAGGCCGAAGCAAACCAGACTATGAGTTAACAATAATGAAAGGGTAAAAATATGATAGTAAACCTGCTTAAGGCACTTAAAGATAATGTGGATTCCAATTTAAAAAACGATAAAATACAATTGCCTAATATAACAATAGATACAGAAAAAATAACCGCGGTTATGATAAACGAGGTTGTGCCTGCTGACCCAGATGATGACTTTTATGGCGGGAACAACCCTCCCGATTATTTAAAAACTACTTTGCCGCTCTTTCAGACGGCAGGCGTACTGGTCAGCACGATCGATGACATCCTTTCCAAAGGGATCTATATAACAAACGCCGTCAAGATACCCAAGATTGAATACGCTATCAAGAGAGATGTCATAGAAAGACACATTTCGATTTTGGAAAAAGAGATCGGGTTATTCCCGAATTTAAAAGTGATAATGCTGATGGGCGATGTGGCAAAAACAGCATTCAATATTATTACCAAGCAAAAAACAGGAAAGAATGTCGTACCGTCTATTTCAACATATAAGTTGAGAAACAGCGAAATCTATTACGGCTCAATACGGGTTTTCCCGTCCTACATAATGACCGGCGGTAACATACTCATTGAAAAATCTAAATTTGCAATGGCGTCTGAAGATATAAAAAGAATGATAGAGATTATTGGATAGCTATATCGAAAATGAGACAAACGGACGACAGAGTTGTTTGCCCGTTTGTATATAGACACATAGATACAGTTGGTAAGCAGCCTGCATAATCAGAATAAAGTAGTTCACGTTCCCTCGGAGCAGTGTTTTGAGGGAACTTTTAGTTGGGATATATTGTTACATCTTACAAAAAACCAAGAAGTATTCCGGAGATGCTATCATAAGTAATAGTGGACAAGGTATGGACAAGTGTCTGTTGGGCATTACAACAATGGAAGGCATAAAGCGTATGATGGAAAACTTTTATAATACCATATTAGATGTTCTTAAACAGGACGAACGCTTTTTTTCCGAAAAGGGCGAGATACTTCGAAATGCAGTTTTTGAAGCTGCAATGAGGTTGGATAAAGATTTAATTAGGTTATTACTATCTAATCCTGTAACAAAGAATAAATTCTTTGTTGAGGTAGATGGGGTAAGTGTTTTCGATAAAGTGCAGTTCGGCTGGTTAATTAACAACCGACAGTTCTTGCCTGACTCGTTCACTCGCTATAAGAACAGAATTGGGTTGGTAGATTACAAGGGCTATTACATAAGTGAGAAGAATGACATTGAACTGGTTTTTCCTTATAAAGACTGTATTTTAGAGGGTGGACAAACCAGAGAAGACCAGAAACGAGATGAGATCTTCTACAATGAAACATTGGCTCCTGATGAGGTTGACAGGCTTTTGTCTCCCAAAGTATTTACTAACGCCAAACATTATAGTCTTGGTAGAACAGATGATGCTACAGATTTAAAGGATTCGGACAACCTGATAGTAAGGGGGAATAATCTGCTGGCGCTTTCTTCGCTCTTAAAAAGATATGAGGGGAAAGTGAAATGCATTTATATAGATCCACCGTATAATACCGGGTCTGATAGTTTTGGATATAATGATAGCTTTTCTCGGTCCACCTGGCTGACATTCATGAAGAATCGTATTGATGTCGCCAAGAAAATGATGTGTCGCGAAGGTGTATTGCTGGTTCAATGCAGTTTCCACCATTACCCATACTTAAAGCTATTGTTAGACGAAGTAATGGGTGAAAAAAACTACAGGATGACATTTCATATTTTGGTGCGACATCCAGAACGAATACTAACAGGGGATAAGGAATTCAATGATGTAATTGAATACATCCTGGTATACAGCGCCAATCCTGAGTACAAGATGCCTAAAAAATCGGAAGCGAAGACTATTGATGATTACGTTTACGAGGTTGAGCTTTTAACTAAAGGTAAGTCCGAGGTTATTGATAATAAAAGGGTAGAAATATTTCTTCCATCCGAATATCGAGTTCATAAAGGTGAACCGGGAACTGATAAATTTAAAACGCTTTCAATTCGGGGAAGCATACGGGAGAAGAATAGCAGTGGACGCTTCTACGTTAAGAACATTGAAAAATTAATAGGACAATATCCGCCTCTAACTTTGTTTAAGGTTGAAGGTATAGGTGATGATATTTATGACTTTAGATATTTTCATCTGCCTAAAGAAGGTAATAAAAACGGCACTTATTTTCAAGGTATGCCAACATCCAGTGATACAACTTACACCCCCTATGCCAATTTCTATGATTTTATGGCTGAGTATAATGTGGTCAATGATGAAGGTGAGGTTGTGTTTAGAAACGGTAAAAAACCGGAGGCCCTGGTTAGTTTTCTATTAAGCATTTTTACCCGGGAACAAGATTTAGTTATGGATTATCATTTAGGGTCAGGAACCACCTGCGCAACCGCTCATAAAATGAACCGACAGTATATCGGGATCGAGCAATTAGATTATGGGTCCAATGACAGCGTAATCAGACTGCAAAATGTTATAAATGGCGATAGAAAGGGAATATCTGATACAGTGAATTGGCGTGGTGGAGGTTCATTTGTATATTGTGAGCTAAAACAGCTTAATCAAGAATATGTGGATTTGATTCAAGTGGCTGAGAATGATAAGGAAGTGTGGGATGTATGGCAACGAATACATTCAACCGGATTTATCAGCAGTCTGATATCTGTTAAAGAGATTGATGAGGCCGCAGAAGATTACCAGGCATTAACCTTAGAAGATAAAAAGAAGTTTTTCATGACGATTCTGGATAAGAATATGCTCTATGTCAACCTATGTGATATTGATGATGAGGATTTTAAGGTATCTGAAGCCGAAAAGCAGTTTGCCAGGAGTTTTTACCGGAGGGGTTAAATTTGTTTTTGTTTGAAGAAATAGAACAAGCCCGAAAATATAATGCATATGCCCTAATGCCTACGTGTATTGAAGAAAACCTTAACCCCGAGTTTCCGCTGCGACCTTATCAATTAGATGCTTTCAGAAATTTTGTAACCTATTTCGAGAATGAAAGTTTCCGCAGGTATCCATCTCAAACCCTATTTCACATGGCAACTGGCAGTGGAAAAACCATGATAATGGCAGGATTAATGCTGTATCTCTATAAAAGGGGCTATCGTAATTTTCTTTTCTTCGTTCATCTGGATAACATAGTGAAAAAAACCAAAGAGAATTTTTTAAATAATAAATCAACTAAGTACCTTTTCGCAGATGAAATCAGAATTAATGGGGAACTTGTAAGGATTAAAGAAGTAACTAATTTCCAGGGAACTGATGAGGACAACATTAACATCTTATTCACAACCATCCAGGGGCTGCATAGTGATATGTGGGACGTAAAAGAAAACAGCCTTTCCATTGATGATTTTAGAGAGAAAAAAGTTGTTCTGATTTCCGATGAGACGCACCATCTGAATGTAGATACCAAGAAGCAAAGAAACAAAGAGGAAATCGAAGTTGAAATGTCATGGGAATATACAGCTAACGTTATTTTTGGTGCTAATAAGGATAATGTTCTGTTGGAGTTTACAGCAACCTGTGACCTGGAAAACCCCAATATTAAGAGGGAATACGAGAACAAAATAATCTTCAATTATCCCTTAAGTAAATTCAGAACAGATTTATATTCCAAAGAAGTAAAGACCATGCGTTCTGATACCCCACTTATGCAAAGAGCTATTCAAGCGGTGCTTCTGAGCCAATTCAGACTAAAGATTTTTCATGATTATGGGCTTAATATCAAACCGGTTGTACTTTTTAAGGCCCTTACCAAAGATCAGAGTAAGACTTTTATGAATGAATTTCTACATGTTATAGCTGATCTTAGTCCAGGATATCTGCAGGAATTAAAGGATTCGGCTACCCACCCGACGCTCACAAGAATGTATAGGTATTTTGAGAACAGAAATATTTCTATGGAGATGTTAACCCAAGAACTGAAAGAGGAGTTCTCCAGGGAGCACTGTATTTCCATGAATGACTCCAGTGAGGCCGATAACGTCCAGGTTATTGTTAATTCTTTGGAAGATGAAAACAACCCTTATAGAGCGGTTTTTCAAGTGAAAAAGCTGGATGAGGGATGGGATGTACTTAATCTTTTTGATATTGTAAGACTTTATGAGACCCGTGACGGAAAAAATGGAAAGCCCGGAAAAACAACAGTTGCCGAAGCTCAGCTTATTGGACGCGGTGCACGTTATTGCCCATTTGTCGCTGATAAATCGCAAGATAAATACCAGCGTAAATATGATTATGATTTGGACAATCCCTTAAGAATTTGTGAGGAACTTTATTACCACTGCCAAAATGATTCGAGATATATTTCAGAATTGACTGCTGCACTTCTAGAAACAGGAGTCATGGGCAGCAATACAGGATATCGGCGCAAAAATAGAAAGGAAGATCTGAATAATACTAATCTATGCGAGAAAAAACCAATCTCTAATAACAATCAAATACAAAAAAGTTGCAGAGTTTTTAACGTATTACCGGAGTTTATAAGAAATGAAATATATGAGGTTACCGTTTATAGCGGAAAAACGACGGTAGACACTTTATTTGAAAGCCAGCACTTGGAGGCAGATGTTAAGACTTATACAAAAAAAATATCCATAGGTGGGATTGCCAATTTAAACTATTCACTGGTACACAGGGCATTAAGAAGATATGAGGTTTATAAATTCAATGTTTTAAAAGGCTATTTTCCTAATCTGCATTCTACCCGCCAGTTTATTTGTGATGCTGAATACTTAGGCAATATCAAAGTAGCAATACAAAGTGAACTGCGAGATCCTGATATGGGGGTATATTATTATGCCTGTGTTCAAGTGTTTAGCAGAATTGCTGACCAAATATCTGCAATTGAATAATGAAGATATACATAAACTCTCATTTCCATAATTAAATGCCTTAAGTTTATAATATTAAATAAGGATTTTTCACAATGTCTGGTATTTATTAGGCAAGAACACTAAAACGGAGGGTATGGTATGAGTGAGTCCAATGAAGTTGCCATTTTGAAGGAGAGTCTATTAAAATCACAGTGGCCTAAGTGTAATCAAATAGCCCAACAATTATTTGAAATAGGGACGGATGAAGCCAAGAACGCTCTGATCGAAGGCTTAAAAGGAAAACGTCATCATATTAGAACAGCAGCGATTGCTGCACTCATGAAATTTAACGATGCTTCCTGCGCTGAATATATAAAGCCTTTGCTGAACGATCCTGCGTACGAAACCAGGCAAGAGGCGGAAAAGGCAATTAAAGCATTAACCGGGGAAGGGGCCTAAAAAGGCTTAAGGGAGGCTTAATTATGGGTAGAAAGTTAATTGATCTCAGCATAAACATAGAAAGTGGACTACCGAGCGATCCTCCAGCGATGATTCCTCAAATAACTGATATCAACCATGAAGCCATTATGCTTTAACCAGTCTCAATCCCAAACCAATGAATAAACAACCTACTAGTTTATTCAGCAATCTGAGTACATTCGGATTATCCCTTAATTTATTAGTAACTGATGCAGAACTTAGAGCCAGGAATATACACCACAAGGTTCCAGTGGTAATAAACGTTAACCCCAGCAGTAGAAAAGGTAAAGGACCATAACTATTGTTGGCGGTTACGAATTGGGGTAAAAACGATATGAAGAACAAAGCTACTTTAGGGTTCAGGAGATCGGTTAGCACGCCTTGGAGGTATATTTTAAACATGCTGTCAGTTTTGACTTCATTCAAAGTAAGGGTATCAGACGATAATAGTGTTTTGATACCCAAATATATAAGGTAGGCAGCACCGGCATACTTAATAATGCTGAAAGCAACTATAGATTTCGCGAGTATTAAAGATAGTCCCACTGAAGCCAGGAGTGTATGTATCAATGCACCGGAACTGATGCCTAGAATAGACAATATCCCGGCCCTTTTCCCTTGAGAGATGCTTCTTCCAAGGATATACATAGTATCTGCTCCTGGAGTTATGTTTAATATTATTCCGGATAATAAAAAAAGACCGAAATTTTCGATGCCAGGCATTTAGATCCCCTCCAGAGTTTGAGTTTACAATAATTAGTTCAAGCATTCTTGACATGGTCAGAAGGGAAAAATATGAAATCTAAGTTCAGCAAGATAATTAAGATCACAATAATACTAATTATAGCTTACGTAACCTATGTAGCGTTTGATATCTGTTTATACAGTAAGGTTAATGAAATGACTAAGGCTGATGCGGCCATAATACTGGGGGCCGGGGTGTCGGGAGAAAAACCGAGTCCGGTATTTCAAGAAAGAATTAATCATGGAATCTGGTTATATAAGAATGGATATGTTGATAAGTTGATTTTTACGGGTGGAAAAGGGAAAAACGAGAAATTCTCTGAGGCAAGTGTAGCGAAAAGATATGCCATAGGACATTCAATCCCCAGCCAAGACATTCTCATAGAAGAACAATCCACCATAACACAAGAAAATATAGAGAATGCGAGTCGCATAGCCCAAGAAACTAGTATTTCTACTGTCATAATTGTAAGCGATCCATTGCATATGAAAAGAGCTATGCTAATGGCCAAAGATTATGGACTTACCGCTTATTCTTCACCCACACCAACGACAAGGTATAAGAAACTGGTAAGTAAAACATTATTTCTATCACGAGAAATTTTCTTTTATATTGGATATGAATTATATAGACTGTTTTAATCGTCCCTTAGGACCGTTTTACCAAGATCTAGCCATCCATAGGAAGTTATCTGATATGATAGTCTCTCTATTTCCAATAGCTTTTCGTCTATTGGAACTCTTGCCTCCATCAATTCTGTAAACTCCTTGACCGGGTTATTATTGATCTTTATTATTAAAATGTGGATATTTGATATACAGAATAGTTTCCAACTGTTTCTTATCTTTTAGAGATTTTACTATGTTTAGGAAGCTAGTTTTAACTAAACCGACAAAGAGAGGAGTTGAATTATATTGTTCTTACTTAATCCCAAAAAGTATGATCGAGAACATATGGATCCCCGGGCCCGGGAAATAATGCTGAAAACTATTGATTTCTTTGAAAACAAGGGGCTTGCAAAAATCAAGGAGGAAGACAAAGACTTTACCTGGTATGAGGACTATTGCGGTTTCCTGGCCAGAGAAGGGATTTTCGCCGACCTTCTGACTCCAGCCGGTTATGGGAATCCTGATTCACGTTGGGATTTGTGGCGAGTAGCAGAGTTTAACGAAGTATCTAGTTTTTACGCTCTGCATTATCAGTATTTGTATCAGGTCACTATATTGGGCCTGGGGCCAATATTCCTGAGCAAGAACGAGAAAGTCAAAAATGATGCGGCAAGTCTCCTAAGAGAAGGAAAGTTTTTCGGATTTGCTCTTTCCGAAAGAGACCATGGCAACGATATTTATTCCAATGAAATGATGCTTATTCCAAACGGTGACGGAACCTACAGGGCGAAGGGAAACAAATACTACATAGGCAATGGCAATATAGCGGCTCGGCTGGCGGTATTCGGCAAATCCTCTGACACCGGGGAATATGTCTTCTTTGTGGTAGATTCCCAGCATCCATCTTTCGAACTAGTGAAGAAAATTAACACTTCGGGAGCCCATTGTTGCTATGTTTCCGAGTTTAATTTAAACGATTATCCAGTCAAAGAAGAGGATATTCTATCCAGAGGTCCTGAGGCTTTCGACCATGCCTTATGCACGGTTAATATAGGCAAAGCCATGGTAGGTTGGGCATCCATCGGGGAAACGGAGCATGCATTGTATGAGTGTCTGCATCATACCTGCAACCGTAATCTATATGGCAATCCGGTCTATTCCTTCCCTCATGTCAGAAGACTGTTTACAGAAGCGTTCCTTAGGACCTATGCCATGAAATTATATGCCCTTAGAGCTATGGATTACTTCCGCTCCGCTTCAGATGCTGACCGTCGTTATCTCATGTATAATGCGATTTTGAAGATGAAGGTATGCCTCCAGGGTGAAAAAATTGCTACCATGCTGCTCGATGTCGTGGGAGCCAAGGGCATGGAGCAGGATACTTTCATGGAAATGTTCATCCGAGATACACCTATGATGCCAAGACTCGAAGGTACAGCACATGTGAACATGGTCCTGGTCAACAAGTTTATGAAGTATTATTTCTTCGAACATGCGGACCTGCCGGAAATACCAAAACGAAATGACATCGCGGATGACGATTACGTATTTAAACAAAAAGGCGGCAAATTAGGTACAGTTCGTTTTGCTGATTATCATAAAGTCTACGAGGGTGTGGAACTTGGCAATGTTAAATTATTCTTACAGCAGGTCGAATTACTGCGCGATTTCTTAGCCACAACCCCCCCGTCAATGGTTCAAGCCAAGAACATTGACTACATGATTGCGGTTGGGGAACTGTTAGCCATGGCTTGTTACGGGCAATTGATCCTGGAAAACAGCAAGATTTATAAAATTGAAGATGATATTACCGAGGAAATCTTCGCCTTCCTAATTCGCGATTACGCACAGTATGCTTTGTTCCTAAGAACAACCTTTGAGAACACACCGGAACAGGTGGCCTTAATTAACCGGATGATTATTGATCCTCCTGTTAATACCGAACGTTTCGAACGGATTTGGTCTACCCAGGTTTTAACTCTTAAAGACGAGTACATAATGAACGAGTAAACGACTACATTATAAGGCAGAGCCAAAAGTATCTGTTCAAAAGACAAAACCCTATAAACAGGCCCGTATCATTTAAAAGTGGTACGGGCTTGCTTATATTATGCGCTTTTCAAAGTATAAGTGAAGAGAAGTTTTTCCTCCTCGATTTTTAGACAGCCTCTTTTTTGCCGGGAGGAGTACACTCTAATCAGGTTATCGGTAGTTCTACCATTATATAACCGGGGAGGGATAGTATAAGAACTGGGATATAAGTGTTTAGAAGTGGTGAGTATAGCGAATAGAATAGTTTAGTTTTTAAGAAACAACGTAGGAAAAGTAATGTTTACGACGAACTTGTTTATCAATGAACCTGGTAATTGTTTATATGGTGGATTCTGAGGGAAGGGTGCTGAAATTAATCAGCAACGTTTAATGGTGATATGGCTTTTTCACGACGATTGGAAACAGAAACAGTACGTAAAATGATCATGCTTTATTGCCATGATAAGCACAACACAAGTGAAAATATACTTTGCCCCGATTGTACAAGCTTATTTGAATACGCTCAAAAAAGAATAGATAGATGTCCTTACCAGGATAAGAAGCCGGTATGTTCAAAATGCACCGTTCATTGTTACAAACCCAAAATGAAAGATGAGATAAAAGTGGTCATGCGATATTCCGGGCCCAGAATGCTGTGGAAAAGTCCGGTGCTTTCCGTGAGATACTTCTACCGAAAAATATTCAAGAGTCGCTTACGTTAATTGCCAAATCGGTTAATATGCAATTAGGTGCCTCGGTTCAGCCCGGGGTATTTTAGTTTTAGGGCACCTAATGTTCTGCATTGTGACCACCAGAAGAAGCGACATAGTAGAGGGATGCATCACTTAGATTTAATATCTATGACGGCTAAATCCTTAAGGATGTGGATACGGTACTGAGGCAACCTGATGTAATTATATTGTTGACGTATTAAATAAGAATGCATAAACTAAATTAGTAGCACAGTAAACAAGTAAATTACTAAATAGTAGTCAGGAGGGCAATTATGAAAATACCAACTACATTAAAACACAAGCCAGTGATTGTATCTGAAAACTACGAAAACGTTGACGGGCGTAATGCTTATAAGACAGACACCAAGGGTCTTTCTTTGGGATTAGCCCAGTGGAACGACCGGGGAAAACTGGACATTTCAGCCAAAGTATGGCGTTACACGGGGGAAAAGTGGTCGCGTCAGTCAGAAGAGCTTCCCATGCACCGGGTTCTTGATCTTGCCATTCTGATCTGCCGAAGCCTTTCATATTTTCAAGGTGCTTACCGCTTTCCGAAAATGTATGATCCGGATAAAACCTTGATTGATCGAATAGGGCTGCAAGGGGATGCGATGAATGTAGCAGTTTGTATAGATAACCCCATGATCGATGAAGATATCAAGTTATTTTCACAGGTCCTAAGCAATGATAGCGAAATAATTGGGGAACGACTCCAGGTTTTAGCCCGGGTTCTACAAGACATGGGTTATTGAAGATTGGCGTATAACTCGGAAAGGACAATAACAATGGATAAAAAAAGCCGTAGAGAGTATCTGGAGGAATACAAAAAAATCAAGACTTATATGGGTGTGGTTAAGGTAACCAACCAGACTAATAGTAAGATTTATATAACCGGCTATCCTAATTTGAAAAACCGGTGGCTAACCATACAGAGCCAGCTGGCAATGGGTAAGCACATGAATTCTCAGCTGCAAAAAGATTGGAACGATCTGGGATCTGAAGCCTTTACCTATGAGGTATTGGAGGAAAAGGACGCTAGTGAGGTTAATGATAGGCGCTGGGAACTAAAACAAATGGAGAAACCGTGGCTGGAAAAATTGCAGCCTTATGGAGACAAAGGATATAATAAGCCGCCGCGAGACTAAGACCCGAGCTCATTTGGATCGTTATCCAGAAGGATTTTTATATGGTTTCGTACCCAGTTTAATATCACCCAATATACCTGGATGATTTCACATTGGGGGTTTAAGGGTGAAAGAATAATGGTGGCATTGGCACTATCCCTGCCAACGGTTGGTTCTAACTATTCGTCTGTCCTGTTAAGTAGTGTAATTATAAAATCAGTCTATTGTAACCAGGGACTTCTAAAAAGATTTAATGGTAGATGGTACAATATAGGAAAGCATTAGCTACAGAGTTGGGGTCTTTACATGGTTAAATTATTATCAGGAGGGTTAAGAATGGAACAGAATTCGCCATTTATTATCACAATAAGCCGCCAGGCTGGAAGCGGTGGTTCTTACCTGGGCCAAAAACTGGCCAAACGCCTCGGCTTGCTTTATGTAGACCGAGAAACAGTAAAAGAAGTAGCAAAAAAGCTTGAGGCTGAGGGAGAGGGTCTGGAAAACCGGGAAGAGAAGGTAACCGGTTTCTGGCAATCAGTTATTCAATCATTCCGATTTGCACCAGATATTTATACTCCGCCGATACTTATGCCAATTCCGACAGACCAGCAGATGTTTCGGGTAGAGTCAGATGTAATCCGATATATAGCAAAGAAACAATCAGCCGTTATTGTTGGCCGTGGCGGATCTTACATCCTGCAAACCCACCCCAACCATGTTAGTGTGTTTTTGCACGCCAACCATGAATACCGGACAAAACGAGTCCAGGAAGTTTACGAGCTATCGGCACAGGAGGCCAATAAGACGGTAGATAATTCCGATCGAGATCGTAGCCGGTATTTTCATGCGCTGACCGGAAGAGATTGGTCGGATGCCCGGCAGTATCATATTTCCCTTGATACATTTGTCCTGGGGATGGATAAAGCGGAAGAGATTATAGTGTCCTATATCCAAACACGGTTTGGTGAATTGTCTCTTTCGCAGGGATAACGCTTTTTTATTAAGAAGGTGTTCCAATGGGACTGGGCTCAAACTCTGAAGTACTACCCAATCGACTGGCTGTGGAACTAGGTAAGGATTCAGTAATTCATTCCCGGGTGACTGATTTTCTTCTTGGCAAATTAAAGGAGAGAACCGACCGGCAGCAGGTTATCAGGGAATGGGAAGTCGGAATGGGCAGATTCCCAGATGCTCTTGCCGACGAGAATCTACAACTTGAATCGGAGCGTTTGGTCTGTTTGGAGACCTATTACAGTCTTGTTGTTCAGCTATCCGCCTGGTACCATCTGGTTGTTACCAGGGGGGGGAACGCCAGTCTACAGAATGGCTTAAGTGACCTGTTAAATGGGAATATTTTTAGACAGGTCGGAATTTCAAATTTAGGTTTAGATGGGCTGCCCGGTTGGCATACGAATTACGAAGAATGGCCATCGGTTATTCGAGAGATGATCGGTGTTATTTGGCGTTTGTTCTCTAATGGGAATTGGACCGGGGACTTGTTTCAAGCCTTATATGAGAACCTCATTACCCAGGTAAGACGCCATGATCTGGGGGAGCATTATACTCCAGGCTGGCTGGTGGAGCATGTTCTTAACCAGACTGGATATTATGGACAGGAAGAGGCCTTCATACTCGATCCCGCCTGCGGCTCCGGGACATTCCTGGTTGAGATTCTGCGGCGAAGAAAAGAACAATTGACCAAGCCCGAGGATGACATGGAGCGGGTAGTAGGTTTCGATCTGAATCCCCTGGCGGTATTGGCTGCCCGCGTCAACTACCTGTATCACAGTGGTTATACCCCGAGCCCGGAGAAAGAGTACATTATACCGGTTTTTCAAATCGATTCTATTACCGAAGGTGACAATAGTTTATGGGATAATGCAATGGATCAGGGGTTGCGGCAAAAATTTAATTATGTGGTTGGCAACCCACCCTGGGTTAACTGGGAGTCGCTCAAACCGGAATACCGCCAGGCTACCATGGAATACTGGCGTGAGTACGGCCTTTTTTCCCATCATGGGATGGACGTGATCCTGGGGAAGGGAAGAAAGGACTTATCAACTCTTTTGACCCTGGCCAGTGCCCATAAATACTTAAAAGATGAGGGCAAACTGGCATTTTTAATAACCCAGAGCGTCTTCAAATCCGGTGGAGCGGCCGAAGGTTTTCGCCGTTTCGAATTACCGGATGGCACCCCCTTGCGGGTTTCGTTGGTGGAAGATATGGCTGCCCTCAAACCATTTCCAGGTGCTTCGAATCGGACCGCAATAATCTACCTGGAGAAAGGACTACCCACAACTTATCCGGTCTCCTATAGCCTCTATAAAGAACTACCCCGATCTGGTGATGGACAAGTACTAAAAATGGCTGCGATGCCAGTGGAAGAGAACGCGCCCGCTTCCCCCTGGCTGACCTGCCTGCCGGAATGTATAGGGCCCGTCAAAAAAATGCTGGGGGAATCAGTATACCAGGCGAGAGAAGGGGCTAATACAGGTGGGGCCAACGGCATACTCTGGGTGGAGATAGTTGATCAATCGCAAAACGGATTGGTAACCATTCGCAATTTAGCCACGGCTGGCAAAGATAAGGTTTTGACTATTGAAAGAATCATAGAGGAAGACTTGATCTATCCATTGGCCCGCGGCAAGGATCTGGATCGATGGCAGGTTAATCCTTCAGCCGCGATAATCATGACCCAGGATCCGGTTGCCCGGCGCGGATTATCCCTTCAGGTGATGGAGAGGTCTTATCCATGCACCCTGGAATATTTAAAAACCTTCGAACCCAACCTCCAGAAGCGAGCCGCCTACCGGCGCTATTTTACATCGAACGATCCCTTCTACAGCATGTTTAATGTAGGAGAATATACGCTGGCTCCGATCAAGGTTGCCTGGCATCGGTTCGGTTCTAAGATGAAAGCGGCCGTTTTAGAGGGTGGCGTTAAACCAGTTATTTGTCAGGAAACCCATGCCCTGGTGGTATGCCGTTCTTCCGATGAGGCATGGTACCTGGCGGGTCTGCTAAACAGCCTGCCTATAGAGTATGCTTTAACATCATACTCCATGACCGGAGGCAAAAGCTTTGCCAGCCCGCACTTGTTTAAGTATATTCGCTTTCCTTTCTATACCGGCGAAGAGAAACAGAAAATGATAGCGACTGCGGCCCGTGGCGTAGCAACAGGGCAGGTACCGGCAGAAAAATTAGATCGGGAAATCGTGGCTTTATATAATATAACCTATGAAGAATTGGCCCTGATGAGAAGAGCACGCAAGGATGCGGAGATACAGGATAAAGGGAACGGTGTGAACATGTGAAGCCTTTAAACCTTAAGGATCTGATTCTCGAGCTTACTCCCCTGGGGGGGAAAGCACGTCTGCTAGTGAATTCTCCAGAATTACGGCTGGTGAATCTTTGTTTGGAAGCGGGAGAAACCGTGGCCGAGCACAGTGTGGATATAGACGTGGTCTTTTTGGCATTGAACGGAAGGGGAATAGTTACGGTAGACGGAAGTGAGATTGAGATAATTGAAGGCCAGTATATGGTATGCCCGGCGGGTGCTAAACGCAAAGTAGAATCTGAATCAGGCTTGAGCCTGCTGGTTATAAGGAGTCCGAACCGGTAATAAATAATTGGATTATAAAACAACAACGAAAAGTAAAAAACGGCCTAAAGGCCGCTTTTTGTTTTTCGTTTCGGTAAAACTCTTGTCGCCTGCTAAGCCCAAATGAAGGTCAGGACGGCTGCCACTGTAGTCAAGAACAGTGAAATGACGAAGGCCACCTTGATGACCTCGGATTCAATTCCTATAGCGTCAATTGTGGCGGCGGCATTCTGCAGCTTGGCCGGGGATATTACACTGGCCAGACCACCGGCAATAGCAGTACCTGCAGTAACTATCAGAGCGTTAACTTTAAGCAGATCAGAAGTCAGCAGATGATACTTGGTAAAGAGCGCAATGGTTGAAGCCTCGCTTCCACTGACGAACCCTCCCAGGAGTCCTAAAAAAGCGCCGACTGCGGGGTAGAGTCCCTTGAAAAAGTTGGCTGAACTTGTTGCCAATACCGAGATCATGTTCCAGTCAGCATTTGCCGGAGGAGTCCATACAGCGGTAGTGCCGTTGAACCCAGATAAGTTCATAACATAAGCGATAGCGAAAAATATGGCGGCAGAAAAAGTGGGCCGGGGAGCCCGGGCCAACCATTTCTTCATAGTCTCTTTCCACTGAGCCCGCGAAGGCTTTATGAACGGAATGGCCAGGAGAGTACTTATAATAACCCAGCTATAAGCATTCCAAAGCATCCTGGTCATTACGGGTTTGCCTCCTGGAATGATTTCCGCCGGCATTGCTACTGTCTTATACAGGTAATCAAAAACCGGGGGATAAAAGTTTATGAATAGGCAGGCGGCTACCAGAATGATCCAGGGACTTAAGGCCACCAAAAGCGATGTAGAACTCTCGGTCTTAGTTTCTTCGGGAGTAAGAAGACTGCGGTCAATAATCGATTTACCGGTCAGTTTCAAATAAAGAAGCATAACCAGGATGGTCACAGCCCCTGCAATAACTCCGGTCAATACGATGCCGCGGCCGACGTGAGCGACTGCCATGGCTGTTAACCCCATGGTAAGACCTGCCAACAGACAGGGAACAAACCCTTCCTTAATCTGTTTGAAACCACCAACAATATATAGCATTCCAAACCCGATCAGGGTGGAGATTATAGGCATATATTGCGAAAAGATCAAGGCCGACTGGTTAAGAGATGTCCCGGTCATGTCGGAATAGACCACCAGGGGCGCTCCCAGCAAGGCATAGGTACAAAGGGAATCAAAACCCAGAGCGGGCAAGGCCACTGCCACAAAAGTCGAATAACCCAGAGCCAGCATTATGGGGGGGAGAATTGAAACCGGGGTTGCTCCGACCGCCACCAGAAGGGTACCGAGTCCCATATTAATAATCATGATCTGAACAGCGCGGTCATTTTGAGCAATGGTTTTAACAAAAACCGAGATACGCTTTAGTGCTCCAGTACATTCAAGAAATGTGATCTGTAGAATCGAAGCTGCAACCATAAGTGAAACGGGAAAAGAAGCAACGACACCCGCAAGACTAGCGGTAAGTCCGACCCGGATAGAGGTATGGAAGAAAGCTATAGCGATAAGCAATACCGCAATCCATCCTACCAACCCACTGGCATCAGCCGGCCATTTCCACACAACCAGCAAAGCCAGAACCAGAATAACTGGCAACAACGTGAGAATAACATCCATCAAACCGTCCTCCAATCTCTATTCTGTTGTTTGATTAAATGAAGACAACTTAAAAAATATTCTTCAAAGTTTTATTAATTCCTGCAAGCTAATTATGGAATTCACGTGAAAGGATGATCAGCATTGAGGGCGAAATATATATTAATGGCCTACGATGTTGCGGAGCAGTTGGTCGGCATAAAGGGATCTTACAGCAGGGATCGAAAGGTCGACTCCCGAAGTCTCCTGAATTCGCGAGCCCAATAAGATAGGGAAAGACATGCAGCTAAGCAACTGAAGGGATATAATTAAATAAGAAATTGGGTCTTCGCCGGGGCGAATCTGGGCTATAATTCCACTAATGAGTTTGGCCCCTTCCTCTTTAAGGTATTCCTGATATTCAACCGGGCCGGGGTAATCGTGTATGCTCTGGTCGATCAGGTTCTTAATTATATCCGGGTAGTCGAACAAGGTATTGATGTAAGTATGGATAAAGTTTCTCAGCCTGGTTTCCGGATTGACGTTATTATCCTCCAGGCATTGAAAAGTTTCTTTCATCTGCACCAGTATGTGTTTTATGGCCTCATTAACCACAGCATCCTTGGAGCCGAAATGGTAGTTTATGGCCGCAACATTGACTCCGCCCCGGGCAGCTATCTTTCTGACCGTAGCCTTCTGGAATCCTTCGGCAGCAATGATGTCCAGGGTGGCGTTAATAATTCTATCTTTGGTCGTTTTACCGGTTAAGTCTCGCATAGTGTCTCCAATAATTAAAAACGTTTGGTTAGATTTTAGAAAGAATGAATAACTATGTCAATAGAGATGGTGTCTTGCAGGCCGTAACTGATTGACAAGCTATCGACTATTCCTTAACATAGAAATATAAGATTTTCAAACAATGTTTGAAATTTTATATTTATCCTCGCCTGGGGAGAAGTTATATGAATAAGAATCAGAAATCTATATTTAATATGGGGTTGGATGTTGGCTCAACCACAGTAAAAACTGTTTTATTAAATCACGACAATAGTATTGTATTTAGTGCCTACCGGCGTCACTTCGCAGAGGTGAAGAGTACCATTGCCGGGTTGATTCAGGAAGCATATCAACACGTCGGAGACAGCCCCATCACGGTTATGGTAACCGGCTCAGCCGGGTTATCCATCTCTTCCTGGTTGGAGCTGGACTTTGTCCAGGAGGTTATCGCCTGCAATCGTTCTATTGAAGCCTATATTCCCAATACCGATGTGGCCATAGAACTTGGCGGCGAGGATGCCAAGATTACTTTCTTACAAAACGGTATAGAACAAAGAATGAATGGTACTTGTGCCGGAGGTACCGGAGCATTTATAGACCAGATGGCAGCATTAATCGGAACCGATGCCGGCGGTTTGAATGAACTGGCCAGCAAGCATAATATGATATATCCTATAGCAGCCCGGTGCGGGGTTTTCGCTAAGAGCGATATTCAGCCCCTCCTGAATGAAGGAGCCGCGAAGGAAGATATAGCTGCTTCAGTATTTCAGTCAGTGGTAAACCAGACGGTTAGCGGGTTGGCTTGCGGGAGATCAATAAAAGGTAAAGTAGCATTTCTCGGCGGGCCTTTATACTTTCTTTCCGAACTACGCAATCGTTTTAAGGACTCCCTTAAACTAACGGATAAACAGATGGTATTTCCTGAAAATGCTCAATTCTTCGTAGCTATGGGCGCTGCCATGACTTCACGCAGTCAGGAGCCCCAGGCTTTTAAGAAATTGGTTGACCGGCTGCCCGATTTAAACCAGCAGACCGACAGTGAGGTGTGGCGGTTACAGCCACTTTTTGCGGATGAAGAGGAACTGTGCCAATTCCGGGAAAGGCAGGACCAATACCGGGTACAAACAGGCTCACTGGAAGGCTTTGCCGGAGATTGTTTCCTGGGAATCGATGCGGGGTCGACCACCACCAAAGCAGTTCTGGTAGACTCGGACGGAAAGTTGCTTTATTCGTTTTATGGCAGCAATGAAGGCAGTCCTATGAAGTCTACAATTCGGATATTGAAGGATCTTTATAGTAAAATGCCGGAAGAGGCAAGAATAGTACATTCTGCCGTAACCGGCTATGGAGAAGGTTTAATCAAGGCGGCTTTTAAGCTGGATTTGGGTGAAATTGAGACCATTGCCCATTATACTGCGGCTGAGTTTTTCAGCCCGGGGGTTGATTTCATATTAGATATTGGCGGCCAGGACATGAAATGCCTGAAGATTAAGGAAGGGGTTATTGAGAGTATAATTCTTAATGAAGCTTGTTCTTCAGGATGCGGTTCTTTCCTTGAGAGCTTTGCTCATTCTCTTAATATGCCCGTTGCGGAATTTGCGGAACAGGCTCTCTTAGCCGAGTCACCGGTTGACCTGGGCACACGCTGCACCGTCTTTATGAATTCCAAAGTGAAACAGGCCCAGAAGGAAGGAGTCTCAGTAGGTGACATCTCCTCGGGACTGTCTTATTCAGTGATTAAGAATGCCCTGTTTAAGGTCATAAAAATAAGGAATCCCCGTGATTTGGGAGAAAAGATAGTTGTTCAGGGAGGCACCTTCTATAATGATGCAGTCTTAAGAAGCTTCGAGATAGTAGCTGGCCGCGAGGTGGTAAGACCTGATATCGCTGGCCTGATGGGGGCCTTTGGCGCGGCTCTGATTGCCAGAAATAAATACAAACAGGGGAACCCCAGTACCATGATTTCACGGCATAACCTCGAGCAGTTCACTATAAAATCTGCCACTGCCCGTTGTGGGGGTTGTGTCAATAAGTGCCTTTTAACGGTAAACAAATTCCCGGATGGAGGAAGGTTTATTTCCGGTAACCGCTGTGAAAAGGCTTTTGGTAAAGAAAACGCCAACAAGGACATTCCTAACCTGTACAAGTATAAATACGAGCGGTTATTTGGTTATGAGCCTCTTGCGGTTGAAAATGCTCCCCGGGGAGTAATTGGTGTACCCAGGGTTCTCAACATGTATGAGGATTATCCTTTCTGGTTTACATTTTTGACCGAATTGGGTTTCCGGGTTGAGCTTTCTCCACATTCCTCTAAAACTATTTTTACCCTGGGAGGGGAGACCATTCCATCAGAATCGGCTTGCTACCCGGCTAAACTAGCACACGGGCATATAGCGGCACTGGTTAAGCAAGGAATCAAGACTATATTTTATCCCTGTATTATTCACGAGCGCAAAGAGCAGGAGATGGCTAATAATCATTATAATTGCCCGATGGTGATATCGTATCCTGAAGTAATCGCTAAAAACATGGATATGATCAATGATAATCAAGTACTCTTGATTAATCCGTTTCTTCCGTACCATCATAAAAAAAGGCTTATCAGCCGTCTTTATCAGGAATTCAAGCCTTTCAAGATCAGCCGCAGGGAGATAGCCCGGGCGGTGAATATTGCCTGGCAAGAGGACGAAACCTTCAAACGAGACCTGCGCCAAAAAGGGGAAGAGGCCCTGGCTTGCATTGAAGAATACGGGAACCGGGGGATTATTCTAGCGGGACGGCCTTATCATCTGGATCCGGAGATAAACCATGGTATTGCTGATTTAATCAACTCTTACGGTCTGGCAGTACTAACTGAAGACTCGGTAGCCCATTTAAGTGAAGTACAGCGGCCTCTGAGGGTGGTAGACCAGTGGATGTATCATTCCCGCCTTTATGCTGCGGCATCCTTTGTAGCCGCTCAGCAACGGTTGGAATTGATTCAGCTCAATTCCTTTGGATGTGGATTGGATGCAGTGACGACCGATCAGGTACAGGAAATACTTCATCAAAGCGGCAAAATCTATACGGCACTAAAAATAGATGAGGGCAGTAATCTGGGTGCAGCCAAAATTCGTATCCGTTCACTTCTGGCTGCTTTGGAAGAGAGGGCAAGGACCAACTTTCAGCCGACGATCAAAGAAGAAAAACCCAAACGTCTCATATTTACTGAAGAAATGAAATGGAAACATACGATATTATGTCCGCAAATGGCACCGATTCATTTCGAATTCCTGGAACCGGTGTTTGCCAGCGATGGTTTCAAGGTAGAACTTCTCACCGATGTGGAAAGAGACGACATTGAGGAAGGCCTAAAGTATGTTAACAACGACGCATGTTTTCCTTCCATAATTGTAATCGGGCAGTTGATTCGTGCCTTACAATCTGGGAAATACGATCTTGATAATACCTCAGTAATCATAAGTCAGACCGGGGGCGGATGCCGGGCAACCAACTATATAGGTTTGTTAAGAAAAGGGTTAATCGAAGCCGGATTCGAAAATATACCGGTTATTTCGGCCAATGTTAGTGGGTTGGAATCCCACCCCGGCTTTAAATTGACTAGAAAACTGATGAACAAAGCTATTATGGGTGTGGTATACGGAGACCTATTGATGCGGGTATTGCACCGAGTAAGGCCTTATGAAAAGGTATCGGGATCAGCGGAACTCTTATACCGCAAATGGATTAGACGTTGTACCGCCCAATTGATGGACGGTAATAAACAGGAATTCCGGCGAAATATTCATGAAATCATAAGAGAATTCGATTCTCTGGAGATTAACGATCAAAAGAAACCCAGGGTAGGGATTGTTGGTGAGATTCTGGTTAAATACCATCCGGCGGCTAATAACAACGTAATTAAGGTCCTGGAAAGAGAGGGCGCCGAGGTGGTTATTCCCGATTTAATGGATTTCTTCCTTTATAGTATGTATGACAGTGTATTTAGCCACGATGTTCTCGCCGGTTCCTTAAAGAGCAAGCTCACAGCCAAATATTTTATCAGATATTTTGAGAACTGGCGCAAATACATGAAACAGGCCCTGCGCAAGAGCAGACGTTTCGAGGCTCCAGGCTCTATATACCATAAAGCCGAATTGGCTCGGAAGGTTTTGTCATTAGGGCATCATACCGGGGAAGGATGGTTTCTCACCGGAGAGATGGTAGAGCTTATCGAGGATAGAGTAAACAATATTGTTTGTATGCAGCCCTTTGCCTGCCTGCCCAATCACGTTACCGGCAAAGGAATGATAAAGGAATTAAGAAGACAATACCCCGAAGCCAATATCGTAGCTATAGATTATGACCCCGGAGCCAGTGAAGTCAACCAGCTAAACCGGATTAAGCTGATGCTGGGAGTAGCTTTTAAAAACCTACATGACAACGATTCCTTACATCAAATCATAACCAGCCATTCAAGCTAAATCCTTTTATCCAAACAAAAACGGGACTATCAAAGCCCCGTTTTTCCTTTTCAAAAAGCTACTGCATTTGGGATTGCATACTGGAAAAACTCTGTTGAATGCGACTAACTTCATCCTGCGGAGCGGGTGCAACCTTATACCAACCTTTTTGATTCATTACGTCGAATATTTTCTTTTGATGGTCTAAACAACCATTCAACATCGAACTGAAATGAGATCTCACCTGAGGATCAGCACTTTCCAGCACCCCGTTGGTAAGCATGCTTGCAGCTAGTTTGTGCTGATAGAGGAGAATACCCATCCATTCACTGTCTTTACTCAAGTTCAATACCTCCTTACTGCATCCTGCCGCCCTTGGTTACCAGGGAAGCTGAAGATTGAATCCACTGCCGGTGTTCACTGCTGATAGACTGCATCAGACTTTTGATTTGAGAATCGGTGATCTCACTGGTTGCGTGCTGGCAAGTCTTATCGATTGATTCAAATAACTTGCTGGCATCTTCGAGAAAGAGCAATTCTCGGCTAGATAACTGACTCACAGATGTAACCTCCTGTATAGTTAATGGCAGCCGGCAGGAGATTCTATATCAGGTACTAACATTAATGATGGTTGCAAGGGTATTTCTCATGCAGGCTGCTAAAGTATATATTGCACAAAACTTGGTTGGTGTATGGGAGGAATATTGTGGAATTAAAAACCAATAAGTTAATAATAAAATATTACACAATAGTACATTACATAAATGTTATAATTCATAATAGAAAGGGGGTTGACCATGGCAGAAAGATTCGCCAGCCGGCGCAACATTGACTTTTTATTAAATGAAGTATTTAATGTGGATTCGCTTGTAGACTATCCTTATTACCAGGACCATAGCCGGGAGACTTTGAATTTGGTGATTGACACCGCCTGGAAGATCGCAACTGATGTAATGTATCCCTGTTTTAAAGAAATGGATGAGAACCCGCCCCAATGGATTGATGGACAGGTTAAAGTCAACCCGATAGTAAAAGATTATCTCAAGGAATGCGGGCAGGGGGGCTGGATTAATGCCCATATGTCGAATGAATTTGGGGGCCAGCAGCTTCCTAATATGCTTCGCTTTGTTACCGGGTTTATTTTTAGTGCTGCCAATTATTCTCTGTCGGTTTATCCCATGCTTACAGCAGGGGCAGCTAACCTTATAGCTGCTTTTGGATCGAAAGAAATGCAGGAGGCTTATCTGGAGAAGATGTTTGCCGGGGAGTGGCAGGGTACTATGGCCCTTACAGAACCCGATGTTGGCAGCTCACTCTCTGATTTGACCACTCAGGCTATTCCAACCGGTGAGGGTTACTACCTTATTAAAGGCAAGAAAATTTTCATCTCAGCCGGTACCCATGAGGCAGTTGACAATGTGGTGCACTTGATGCTGGCCCGAATTCAGGGAGCACCAGCCGGAGTAAAAGGAATATCACTGTTTGTTGTGCCAAAGCAAAGGATTACCGCCGGGGGAGGACTGGAAAACAATGATCTTACTTGCGACGGAATAGAACATAAACTGGGCTATCGCGGTTGTCCCATTTGCCAGCTCACTATGGGGGAAAACGGGGATTGCCGTGGCTACCTGGTGGGAGAAGCCAATAAGGGACTGGCCTATATGTTTGCTATGATGAATGAAGAACGTATAAATGTAGGTATTGGAGCTACCTCCAAGACCACCGCTGCCTATTATGCGGCTCTTGAGTACTGCCAGCAGCGCCTTCAGGGAAGGAAACTATCCGATAAGGATCCTCAGAGCCCTCAGGTGCCGATTATCCAGCATCCCGACATTAAACGCATGCTCCTGTTCCAACGTGCGGTGGCGGAAGGTTCATTATCCCTGGCTTTACAGCTTAGTAAGTACCTTGACCTGATAGCAGTGGGTGAAGACAAGGAAAAGTATGAATTACTGGTAGATGTGCTGGTTCCTATCGTTAAGACCTATCCTTCAGAAATGGGGATCCTGGCTACCAGTATGGCCATCCAGTGTCTGGGAGGATACGGTTATTGCAGCGATTTCCCGGTGGGACAGTATTATCGCGATATACGAATCGACCCGATTCACGAAGGAACCACCGGGATCCAGGGCCAGGATCTTCTAGGCCGCAAGGTTACTATGAAAAAGGGTGAAGCCTACAAGTTATATCTGGAGGAAGTAAATAAATCTATTGAAGAGGCCCGGGGAATAGAAGAGACGAAAACATATGCTCTTCGGCTCTCTGAGGCATTGAAAGTGCTGCAAAAAGTAACCATGAGTCTTTTAACCCTGGCTGGCCAGGGCAAGATAGAGGATTTCCTGGCAGATGCCACCTTGTACCTCGAGATGTTCGGCATTATAGCCATAGCCTGGCAGTGGCTCATTCAGGCTATAGCCGTGGAAAAGGCCTTGAAGGAAAGCCCTACGGCAACTGATATCAATTTCTACCTGGGTAAAGCGTATACCTGCGGGTATTTCTTTGAATATGAATTGCCGAAAATTGAAGGCCTTGCACATAGACTCCTGAGTGAGGACAAACTTACGGTTGCCATTCAGGAGGAATATTTCGAGGATTAAGCGAATGAAACCGGTTAGATAATATGAAATCCCGGAATCATTTACTCAGCTTTGTTAAGGGTTGTACCTTAATCGAGCTTATCACTATTCGGGTAATTAAGTAAAAGGGGGATTTTCAATGGGTACCGACAAAATTATTGTGGAAAGGCGCGGACATGTTTTGCTCATGGGCTTAAATCGCCCAGAAAAACGCAACGCACTTGATCTCGAAATGTATTACGGATTGGCCAGGGCTTATGGGGAACTCAGCGAAGATAAGGATTTGCGCTGCGGCGTGCTGTTTGCTGCTGGCGATCATTTCTCCGCTGGACTGGACTTGCCCCAATGGGCGCCGGTATTTGCCGGGGGTAAGTGGATGGAGATGGAAGAGGGAATGGTAGATCCCTTCGGTATTGATGAAGATAACCGCTGTAAGAAACCAGTAGTCATGGCTTGCCAGGGTATCTGTTTTACTATTGGATTTGAACTTTTACTGGCTGCCGACGTCCGGGTGGCGGCCAATAACCTGCGCCTGGCCCAACTGGAAGTTAAACGCGCCATATTCCCGGTAGGAGGGGCCACAGTTCGTATGTACCAGGAAATAGGCTGGGGCAATGCCATGCGCTATCTTTTGACTGGAGACGAATTAATTGGTCCAGAAGCTTACCGGCTCGGCCTGGTTCAGGAATTGGTAGAGCCCGGGCAGGAATTGGAGCGGGCTATAGCTATAGCCGAAAAAATATCTAAAGCTGCCCCGCTGGGCGTTCAGGCCGCATTGGCTTCAGCCCGCAAGGCCCGTGTATATGGAAATAAGGCAGCCCTTGAGAGCCTGTTTGATGAGATCAAGCCTCTGATGACCAGTAAGGATTCCCAGGAAGGATTGCAGGCTTTCCTGGAAAGGCGCGAACCCAACTTTACCGGTGAGTAAGCTATAATCAATGGACTTATAATTAATTGAAGCCAGGAACAAAGCTATCGCAGAGTTCCTGGCTTTTTCCAGTGTTAAAAAACAAACAATTATTTCACGCCTTCGATGTCCATTGGTACGGGCCAATCGCACTTGCCAGGGCATCTGTACCAGCAGTCACAGCGATCGAATCCGTCCGCTAGCGTGCCCTTGCGTCGAAATTCGATATCGAAGTAGTGACTAAATAGATAGTCCATTCGGCACACCCCGGGCAGCATATCCTGCATACCCAATCTTTTCGCCATTTTAACAACAAAACATTCATAAATATCAAATGTCCAGGTGTTGTTATCAAGCTTTTCGAATCTGACTCTCCAATCATCGGGATGAAGGTCTCGTTCAGAAAGTGAGTTGGCCCAAGGCCCGAGCTTTTGGTGCCTCCTGGAATAATATTTCCCCTGAAATTTCATTATCCATAATGGCCAGCTTTTAAGATATTCTTCATTAAGAAACCAGATGGCTTTTACTGCGTCTTCCGAGGATAATTCCATTTTCTTTAGGGCCGCAAACCAGGGAAAGTAGCAACAACAGAAATAGTAGTTGGTGTCAAACACACTCTTTCCGATGTGAGGAATCTGTGGCAAGAGCTCTTTTAACTCAGCCATTGAACCTCGGTAAAAGTCGTCATAAAACTTTTTACCGTATTGAACGGTTATGGCATTTTTGGTTCTCCGCATGACATGACGGCATAACCAGGTAATTTTCCATTTCATATTTCAGCCTCCCTGATATGGTTAGATTTTTGGAGCAATACATTTTCTTAGACTCTCGAAGGTTCAACTTAACCCCTCTCAATCGGCCGAAATATACTTGAAGTATAGTTAAACCTTAATCCAGCTAAGAACCATCGTACCAAAATCCTGCTTATAACCCTGTAGGACTATATAACCGTCATTAGTTCCTCCTCCATTATCGGTATCCCAATCCGTCCACTCAAATGTAGCTTGATTACCATTGAGATTCGCCCATTCCCGACATACATGTGACTGTGTCACCTCGTCCCAGTTAAAAAAGGCAGCATAGCAATCTGTAATACCCCAGGTTTCAGGGATACTGGCAGTAACGTCAAAGGTATGCTTATAACACTGATACTCCTCAGTCGGTCCTGTTACTGTATGATTACAACTCAGAGTAACCTCGGTCAGATCGCTTATTTTAACTCCAACGTTTTGGTAATCAGGAGATAAATTAGTGACTGTGATATAGAGCCTCTGGCCCGGAATCAGGAATAAAAACGGAAGTTTGTCCTTGCTGGTTGGATCAGGAAGAACCCAATGCGCATAATTGCGCTGAACATCCGGTTGATCCATCGTCCCGCCGTATGAAACAATTACTCCCGTGCCTTTGGGCAGAGCGGCGGTGGCTTCAATTTTAAGAGTACGACCCAAAACGTCGTTCTTGAGTGGTGAAGGTTTAACCTCTATAAACTGCATCATCATCCCGCCCCGGTAAGCAACATTACTGACACTTACGGTGATTGTCTTATCCGGCGGGGCCTCCGGGGCTTCCAGTATCGTTTTGGAGGCTGCAACCGAATCGGACAGGGAGACGTCGCCCGGGAGTACCAGTGGAGAATTGTTCTCAAAGAAGCAGAAGGCCACATAATTAGCATAGGCAGTGCCGAGGTCAGGACACCCGGGAATTTCTGTGGTCTGGTTCTTCAGCCAATCATCCAGAGCGGTTATCGAATCTGCCGAGCCGGAGTCCAGGGCCTTAATCATACTGCACAGGCTGGCAGCCGCCGTATTCATTGCATCATCCGAATACACATCAGGCGTTACGTTGGTTCCCCTGGTGTATGAACGGATGCCGCATAAATATGTGATAAAGAAAGAGGTCTTATACTCGTGCTTTCCATCAGCTGTGGTAATCGAATCGTCAAACCAGGTGCGAGGTACACCATGGCCTCCTCCCATTTGACCTGACTGGCTGACATGGATACCAGCGCCGGCATCAGCCATAGCTTCCATCAGCCAGCGATTATCCAGGTAATAAGGAACACCGAAATATTCCCTCTCAATTACGTGCATTAGTTCATGGTAACATTCGTGTTTTAAGTTATTTTCGTCATCGTAGTTACTTCCGGACAGGCAGATGTTGCCCAGGATGGTACTGGTTTCTGACTGATCCAGGGCTTGCTGCAGAATAACTGTGGTTTTTCCGGTAGGCAACTTGAACCCGGCCGCCAAGTAACTGGCATAGGCCTGTTCCAAGCAAGTTCCGGCCATAGCAGCTAATTCTACCTGGGTATACTGGGTGCTGCCCACAATACCTGCGGGGGCACCGGTATCATATAAAATGCTGAAATGATCGCTTTCCAGTGTTGAGTAGCCGCGTATGATATATTCTATTCGCCAGGCAGTAAGGTGATTGGTTTGGAAAGTTACTTTGTTGTTAACCAGGTCTATCGCATGGTCAACCAATACCCACTGGTCGAACCCGGTATCGAAATAGCTGATTTGAACCGCTTTATTCAAAGAGAGGTCGGAATCAACCCGGGCTGTGTCGAACGGAAACTCAATAGTCAAGGGTTGAGAGAATTCGTGGATGCTCCCGATGGTTACCCCATAAGTGCCGATTTCTTTAAAAGGTATTATATCTTCTTTGACAATATAGTGGGGCTTGCCGTCGGTTACTGTATCAACGGTGAGGGTCTGGTTTTCTGTAACCTCCCCCAGGGCCCCGGCCGGAACCATGATCTTAAAACCGTTGTTCTCAATTATGGTTTGGTCATTGTATGAAATTTCTCCGGTAAAGCTTACATTAGGCAGAATACTGAGAGTAAAATCTCGATTTGCTTCGTACCCTACGCTGTCACGGGCTTTGACAGTAAAAGTTTTAGTTTCACCCAGAGTGTTTGTCGGGGTTCCATATATCAAACCATCATTGGAGATACTTAGTCCGGCGGGAAGATCGCCCTGAAGTTCAAAAGTGACACTGCCATTTGCTCCGGTAGTTGTTATCTGATGGTTGTATAGCACATTGGCTCTTCCTTCCGGAAGATTATCACCACTAATAGCGAAGTCACTGACATACGATACCCAAATGTTAATTGACCCGCTTACATTAGAGCCATCTTTCGCGGTGGCCACTACTTTGCCCATTCCCTGACCAACGGCAGTGACCAGACCGTTGCTGTCAACGGTAACAATCCCCTGAGGGTGCGAAGGATCAAGTGACCATTCAATTCTCTTATCTGTGGCATTGGCTGGTTCTATAGTCGCTACCAGTTGAACTGTTCCGCTCGGGCTAGTGATGCTGGGGCTGGCATTTCCTTTATCATCAGCGAGGGTAATGCCTTGAACCTTAATGGATTCTCCGCCTGAGCTCTTCAAAGTGGTTGAAGCAAAGTTCTGGTTGTTTCCCTCGGCATTATCTAATGCATTATCTTCTGGGATCAGGTTGTCAGGATCGGCGACAGCTATAAGGTAGTATGGCCCGACGGCAACATCAGCGGGAATCTTTACACTGACTTTGACCTTGCTGGATTTACCAGGATTAAGCGTGGAGACTTTTTTGGCAACTAGCATCCTATCGTCCTGACTCCAGGCGTTGTCCGCCGAGAGATAGAAATTAACCATAATATTTTTGGCCTTGTAAGTGCCATTGTTTTGAACGATTGCTTCAATTTTAGCCGCTTTTTTATCACCGGGAAAAAGCTCCGGCGGAACTGTCACCGAGGTAATTACCAGGTCAATCTGAGGAGGAGCTATGTAACAACCGGCAATACTGGTGTTGTTAAGCTCCCTCGATTCGGATATCACTTTTGTGTCATCAGCCACGGCCATAATCTTATAATCTGCTTTAGTGATATTACCGGGGACAGTAACTTTTAGTTTAATTTTGCTGGTTTTTCCCGGCTTCAATTTAGAAACGCTTTTCTGTCCTAGAACAGTAATAGGTTGTTCTTCATTAGTACAAAGAACAAAGCTAAAGTTAGACTTCGCTGCGTCGAACTTTCCCTGATTTTTAACAGTAGCCTGTAAGGAAGTTTTGAATCCTGACATGGCCTGCTGGGGTACAATAAGGTCTTGAACGATGAGGTCGGGAGTGTTTTCACTCGCAGACAGAACCTCTACCAGGCATGTATCCTGAAAACTACCATCCTGAGTGGTTACAGTTACAGTAGTCTGTCCTTCAGTCAGAGGGGTTACCACACCGTCTTCGACATTAGCAACCGATGGGTCACTGGAATTCCAATTAACCTCTTTGTTAGTAGCGTTTGTTGGAGACACCGTGGCAGTAAGAGTTGCCGATCCACCACCGGATACCAACTGTAAGGCCTGCTGGTCCAGTGATACCCCTGTTACTGGCACATTACCAATCGCCAGGGTAGATGAGTCAGAATAAGAATACGTCCAACCCGTAATGTTCAGAAACAGTATAAACGCTACTAAAACGGCGGCCACTTTTAAAGTACGGCTTCTAAAGATTATGTATCGCACTACTCCCACCTCTTTCAACATCGAAAAACAGAATACGTTTTGATTAAATCCGGAACAAGGTGTAATTAAGTATTCTTAATAACCTTTTAATCATTGATTATTTTTGCTTTCTTTGTTCAGAATAGCCTGCATCCGGTCGATCATCGGCTGCTGTCCTACAAAGGTTTGGAAAGTGTGGAGCTGGGACCGCACGGCCTGCTCAACTTCCATACCCGGAATACGGTTGGTTTGCTCCTTGATGGTCTGGAGGACATGGGGCTCTTTTTTGGCTAGCTGATGGGCCAGACTAATTGCTTCCTTTATAAAAGTATCAACCGGGTAAACGTGATTGGCCAGGCCAATCCGGTATGCTTCCTCCGCACCATATACCTTACCGGTCATAACCAGTTCCTTCATTATCCCTGAACCTACTATTTTCCATAGTGGGTCAACCAGCGGTGTTACTGCTACATTGATTTCAACCTGACCTACCCGGGCTGTCTCCGAATAGATCCGGATATCTGCCATGACCTGGAGATCGAAGCCGGCAGCCAGGGCAAATCCACTAACCGCTGCAATAACCGGGGTTCTAAATTTTAAAATTTTTAAAAATAATTCGTTGCAGGTTTGTACCATTTGAATTCTCAATAGGTTGTCGGCCAGGCTGATGGCCATCGGCAGGTCAAAGCCGGCACAAAAGTGAGAAGGTCCGCCGGTTAAGACCAGAGCCCGGACATCCCGGTCAGCTTCAATGACTCCGAGGCAATGATTAAGCTCCTGCATCAATTCAAGGCACAGGGCATTACGAGCCTCAGGGCGATTTAAGGTTAGGATGACAACCGGGCCGTCCTTTTCCACCAGAAGATTGTTATAAGTCATTAATTTTACCTCCCACAAATTCATTAACGTACATTTATATATAGAAGATTTTGACGTAGAAGTATTTTTACCTGCCGAAAGGAAGAACAATATTCATGAAAATACATTTTATGATAGATTGCATTTTAGTACGAGAATCTATTATTCTGGATAGCCAATCCATTGACTAAATGCATAAAAGCCTTTAGAATATGCTTCTGTTAGCAAGATAATTGTTTCGTGCTATAATAATATTTTAGAATGGAATAGGTGGAGGTTGCAGTATTCTAGTCAATCTCTCCAGTTTTGAAGGCGGGCCTAAAAATCCGTCACGGGCACATCAATGATGATTCTGGTGTCGGCTTTCGACGCCCAGTTGGGGGTCGGTGCTGGGAGTTAAGGGTGCCGGGGCACCCCGCAATGGCATGCGGGATCTGACCCCCCACCTGCGGAGGCTCGAAGAACGTGGTTCTTTGAGAAAACCTGCATCTGGTAGGAAGCTGGGTGCAGTGTAGCCTGCCTTGAGTGGTATAAGCGGATGAAATCAGGGGAAACGGAACCCGATGGCCACGGTACCGTTTCTTTTCTGAAACTTATGCTGCAAAAGAGGCTAAGAACTGGAGGAGGTTGTCGGGGAAAACCCCTAGACTGCGTGCGCTGCACAACCCGCTGGGGATTAAAGTGTGCACTAAGTGGTAATCTAGCCCCGCATTCGGCAACGAAGCGGATCGAGC